>JAHQVY010000141.1 GCA_019634095.1 Cellvibrionaceae bacterium | reverse complement strand
TCGCTATTCAATAACAATATTTTACCCGGACAATGCATAAGTTTTCGGCCCAGAACAGCATCTCCGCCTCTAGAGCCGTATTTCTAGCGTGGTACCCGACTTTTCCGACTTCACTAAGAGTGACTTAGGTTCACCGTAAAAAAATCTCCGTGAATCGCTAGAAATACGCCACGCGGATTAAAAGCTGCTGCATCCAAAACTTTATACAACTAGGGCTTATTATTTAGTTTATCGCATTGCGGATTTAATTCTGAATAAGCTAAAGAAATTAAAGAAGTTATTTTTAAATTCGCTTGCAAACTTCACAAATAGCATCTATTTAACGAAAAGCTAGCTATAACCACGAGTGCGGAGTTCGCAACTGTATGGCATTTTACGAATAGCATGCACAGCGCAGGTATTATCGCGGGCAACAGCTCAATGCCGCTGCAAATCGGTAAGCTCGTCAAAGTGCTTACTCAATGCCTCCTGCGCACCGAGTGGATCGCGCTGTATCATTGCAGCAACCAATTTTTCGTGATCGAGCTGCACTTTTTCCATCTGCTCGTGGGTTAAACGTTTTTTTAGGCCTTCACGAATTGAGTCGCATATTGCACCGCGCAAAGATTCCAGAAGGTGCACCATTGTCCGATTGTGAGTGGCATGGGCGATCATCAAATGGAATTGCACATCCAATTCCGCAAAGTCTTGCTCGGAATCCATATTTTTACGCATTTCATTTACCAGCGTATTCAATGACCTGAGCTCGGCATCACTGCCCCGCGCGATGGCAAGATTAATGCATTGCTGCTCCAGTGCCACACGTATTTCGGTAAACTCCCAAGCAGCGTTACCGTCCACTTTGAGAAAGCGCCTAAAATAATTGAACAGCGGTTCGCCGGAAATAGGCTTTACCTTGGCTTTCCTACCGTTGCAAATTTCGATAATTCCCTGCGCTTCCAAACTCTTCAAAGATTCACGAATAACGGCGCGACTAGCACCGAAAGTCTCGGAAAGCTGAGCAATAGATGGCAGGCTATCGCCGGCTTGCAAGTCGTTGGCCTCAATGTAACTGAGAAGCTGGTTGCTGGCTTGATCAACCAAAGTTAACGATTTGAGTCGAGTGAGCATAAGTTCAACTAGCCACTTTATATTATAGATCAAACAGGTCTTACACTTGGTCTTACCAGTATTGCGACATCACTACGGAAAACCGTATAAAAAGCGCCAACCTATCAGATAGGCTGGCAACTATATACGTTAATTGAGTCACAGTCAAGATGAGCGGCCAAAGAAGAAATTCAGAAAATAGGTTTAGTCCGGAGCGCGTAACTTAGCAAATTTAACACGCTAACATTTAGCATATTATGCAAAAATCGACACCTAGGAGAGAACTATGGCACAAATAGCGGCAATTGGCGAAGTGGTGGTTGAGCTTGCACCGCAAGGTATAGAAGAGAGCATTGGCAGGGAAATTTTGTCGCTCGGTTTTGCCGGCGACACCTTCAATACGTCGGTGTACTTATCGAGAACCGGCACTGAAACAGACTATGTGACGCTGCTCGGTGATGACCCCTATAGCCAACAGATTCTAAAGCTGGCAGAGCGCGAAGACATCGGCACGAAAATGACCACCACCATGGCCGGACGGCTGCCAGGTATGTATTTAATCCGCAATAGTACCGACGGCGAGAGAGAATTTTGTTACTGGCGCAAAGAGGCTCGCGCGCGCGAATTATTCACCGATAAAGCGCTAACCAAGACATTATACCCAAAACACTTGAGATTTAGGCCTCATGAGCACGCCCCTAAGTGCCCTTGGCGGTGTTGCTCCGCCTTAAATAGCTAGTGGCTATTCTGCGTTGTCTCGGCAATTGCTCCTGCATTGCCCTAATATCTCACATCCCTGTGAGTACCGCCTTGCCAAGAACCTTAATTGGCGCACTCCTAACACCTAAATCTCAAACGCTTTGGGTATATATAGTGTCGATGGCGTAATTGATACCACAGGGGCTGGCGATGCCTTCAACGCCGGCTACCTCTCCGCGCGAATTCAAGGATCTAGCCCCCGAGAGGCGGCGCAACTTGGCATTCATTTGGCCTCGATTGTTATTCGCAATCGAGGTGCCATCGTCAAGCGGGAAGGGTTTTTCGAGCTCTATAGAGGGCTGCAAGCAGAGACCGCGACCCCGGATTGACAACCGCTAGCCCGCTTTGCCTGGGCCTAAACAAAAACCAGCTAAACGTCTATGCGGCGACATTGGCAATAGATTGCCCCTCTTGTTTCGACAGCGGTGTTATTGCGGTGACCCTTCGACGCTGAGACCAATAAGACCAAGTCTCGAGACATTATTACACCATTGGGCTGGCGCGTTTACATAGCTGTATTGAGAAACCCCAGGGGTCTTTCAACATTTTAAGATGGGTGCCATCGTCAAATAATAAATCGTCCACTTGCTCAGCACCCGCCGCGATTAAGCGCTCGGCGTCTTGAACGGGGTCGTGAGACACGAAAGCAAGGTGAAGTTGCAAGGGGTGTAAATCGGGGTAGTTCGGCACATCGTCGGCGGGATTATTATAAATTTCGATCATTACGCAGCCAGTTTCATCGGCGAGAAAATGTGTGTAAGGAGCTGTTTCTAATTTGCGTTTGATACTAAAACCTAGATGCGAGCAGTACCAATCGGCAATAGACACTGGGTCGACAACGTTGAAGGCAAAGTGCTCGATTTTCATTTATGCTCCGCTAAAAAAACTATCGATTATTAAGTATGCTCGCAGAGCGCGTAAGAAACCATATTAAGCGGGTTCATAGCAAGCCTTTTAATCAACACGAATTAATCAACACGAATATTTTACTCGCCACTGCGCATAGCGACCTAGAAAAAACCGCCAATTAATCGATAGCAGGTTTCAGCTAGGTCGCTGGATAAGATATGCCGACCAATCTATCAAACAACGCTATGGTGTTAATAAAAATCACCCTCAACAAAGAATAAGCCATCCAAAGGACTTAGAACTGAGACCTCTGAATTTTATTGTTGAAAAAAGCTAGGTAAAATGTGATCATCCCCAAAGATTGGTATTACCAATACAAATTGGAGACCTTTAATTGGCGCGCTTTTGGCACAGAAACCCACCCTTACACGGTAGGACGAGCCTTGCAGGCCCCGAAGTGAAGTTGAGCAGTAAGCTCGGCCGACAACATCCAGGCCCAACCGCAAAACAGGTGTTTTTTTGGCCCTTCGGTCTTGTAATAATCCAACAATAATTTAAAGTGACTATAACTATAGCCTGTCGCCACGATAATACGCCCTCAATAGCTGAGGTCATAAGTAACCAAGTCCAAAAGAGCGGCGCTCACCAAGCCTAAAAACTCAAACGCTAAGGGTATTTGGTTAAGAAAGGCATTTGCTTAATTTGCAACACCGAAAAAAACAATAAAAGCGAGGCAAAAGAACTATTGTTAAAAACTTCATTGTCAGCAGACAACCCAGCGCCTCTGATCGTTTTAGCCCGACCTCGAGATTTTCAGCTTAGAGGCGGCAGCTAATGCTTCTCAAACTATTTTAACTATTTGTCTAAAGAACATTCGTCCAACACTATGGCTAAAACAAAGCGTTTACTTCTCTTATCTTTTTTTGCGCCGCTGTTGCTACTTGCACTATCCAGCTGCGACAGCAATTCGAATATCACCTTGTTAAAAATGGCTCACACTCTTCCCACCGATCACCCAGTGCATGGCGGTATACTTTATCTATCCAAGCGAGTCGAGGAATTGAGCAACGGTAAAATGCAAATAGACGTTTACCCAGGAGGCCAACTTGGTGGCGAGAGAGAACTTATCGAACTGCTGCAAATTGGCAGTTTAGCCATGACAAAAGTATCGTCGGCACCTTTAGAAAGTTTCGTTCCCGAAATGAAGGTGTTTAGCTTACCTTACGTATTTCGCGACGCGAACCATTTCTGGAAGGCTTTGCGCAGCGAGCAAGGTAAATATTTATTGGAAGCCGGTGCCGGCGTTGGCCTTAGAGGCCTGGGGTATTACGACGCAGGGGCCCGCAGCTTCTATAGCGTAAGCAAACCGATTAACAAGCCAACAGATTTAAACGGATTAAAAATACGCGTAATGAACAGCGCCACCGCTATCGAGATGGTGGGAGAGCTCGGAGGCTCGGGCACCCCTGTATCTTTCGGCGAACTGTATACAGCACTCGACCAAGGAGTTGTTGATGGCGCGGAAAACAACCCACCCAGTTTCATCACCTCGGGACATTTCGAAGTTGCAAAATTTTATTCGATATCGGAGCACACCTATGTTCCCGACATCGTACTCATCAGCAATTACATTTGGAACCGACTCACGCAACAGGAACAGCAATGGTTGCAACAAGCCATGGAGGATTCGGTGCTTGAGCAACGAAAACTCTGGGCCGCCTCGACCGATGAGTCGCTGGCAAAAGCCAAAGCCGCGGGCGTAACAGTAAGTTACCCCGATAAAACCCAATTTGCGAAACAGGTGACCGAAATGCACGAAGCCACCAAGGGCACAAAAACTTACGAGATTTTAAGTGCTTTTAAAGCAATGTAAATAGAGATAATAATGAAAAAACTTTGCGTACAACTTGAAAAAATTCTCGCCACGCTTTGCGGTATTTTAATGCTTCTTATGGTTCTAGATGTCACTTGGCAAGTGCTTTCTCGCTATGTATTAACTAACCCGAGCTCTTTTACTGAAGAACTGGCACGCTTTTTATTAATTTGGATTGGCCTACTTGGCGCAGCTTATTCCTATCGTCGTCGAGCGCACCTTGGCCTAGATATTCTGGTCGATAAATTGGACAACCGCAAAAGAATCCTCGCAGATCGATTCGCCAATTTTATTGTTTTACTTTTTGCTGCGCTAGTTATGATTTTTGGCGGTAGTAGAATCGTGTGGCTAACCCTAACCCTGGAACAAGTTAGCCCCGCCCTGCAAGTACAAATGGGTTATGTGTATAGCGTCATTCCACTTAGCGGATTATTCTTCTGCATTTTTGCTGTGGAGAGAATTATAAACGATGAAGCCGCACCAGCGGATCATGCGGAAACGCAATAGCTCTAGGAGTCAACCTTGTGGAAATATCTGTTTTAGTTCTTGTGTCAGTTTTCGTTGTGCTTTTATTTTTGCACGTACCCATTGCTATTGCTATTGGCCTGGCAACTCTGGGCGCCATGCTAGTCACTATCGATTTTATCCCCGCTGTGACAACAATGGCGCAACGCATGGGAGGCGGTATTAACAGTTTCGCCCTACTCGCTATTCCTTTTTTTATACTGTCCGGTTTATTGATGGGACGCGGTGGTATTGCGCATCGCTTAATTGAATTTGCCAAGGTCTTAGTGGGGATGTTTCCCGGAGGGCTGGCCTTTGTCAATATCATCGCTTGCACACTGTTCGGCGCCATCTCCGGTTCAGCGGTGGCGGCGACTTCGGCAATAGGTGGCTTTATGATTCCAGCAATGAACAAAGAAGGCTACGACAAAAACTTTAATGCCGCAGTGACCGTTGCTAGCTCCACCGCCGGACTGCTTATCCCGCCCAGCAACATACTTATTGTGTTTTCTCTAGCCAGTGGCGGCGTGTCAATCGCAGCGCTGTTTGTTGCGGGTTATTTACCCGGCTTACTGTTGGCATTGAGCCTTATGGCGGTATGTTCGGTTTATGCCATAAAGAACGGATATCCCGTGGCAGCGGTTCCCAATCTAAAAGAGTTTGTGAAAAAATCGATTGCTGCGATCCCCAGCTTATTTCTTATCATTTTGGTTATTGGCGGTATTATCAGCGGTTGGTTTACCGCCACTGAAGCTAGCGTGATAGCCGTGTTATACGCCCTACTGCTCTCAGTGTTTGTGTATCGAGAAGTCAAAATCTCTGAGCTGCCAGAAATTTTTGTTAAGTCGGTGGAAACAACCGCTATTGTTCTATTGCTTATTGCAACGTCCACGGCAATGTCTTGGATGCTCGCTTACGAAAATATCCCGCAAACCATCAGTGAAGGCATGATGGGTATTAGCGATAACCCCTTTGTTATTCTGCTGCTGATTAACATCATATTGCTATGTGTGGGCATTTTTATGGATATGACTCCTGCAGTATTAATTTTCACTCCCATCTTTTTGCCCGTCGCCGCCGCCCTCGGTATCGAACCCCTGCATTTCGGCATTATGATGGTACTTAACCTGTGTATAGGCCTGTGCACACCGCCGGTGGGCGCGGTGCTATTTGTCGGTTGCAGTATTGCCAAGACCTCGATTGCCAGCTTAGTCAAGCCTCTGCTTCCGCTGTACCTGGCAATGATTGCGGTGTTAATGTTAATTACTTATGTGCCACAAATAACCCTGTTTTTACCAGAAATTACCGGCCTATATACACCGAAACCCTAGCCGCTTAATTTTGCTTTACGCGTAATTGGCAAAGTTGAATGGCCCCTCTATTTACGCCAGGTTTCAAAATTTGCGCCCAGTTTCAAACTGTGACCCGCAGGGAGGCAGGTGACGAGCCTTCACGGCGGGCTTGAAACAGCGGCGGGAGCCCCTTCCCAATCTTCCGCTTAGTATAAACCCTAATAGTGCACAAATTTTAGGCCCAGAACCGCTTCGCTGCTTCTAAAGCGGCAGTTCTAGCGTCTTACTCGATTTATAGTGGTGGGATCACAAGGAAGCCAAGAGGCGGATTATGTGAAGGTCTTGTTCGGCGATATCAACAATGAAAAGTCCCGCCCAATATTGCTCCTCGGTGTCGGTTTTTTTTGTCCACAAGCACTCGGCGCCAAGCGGTA
>JAHQVY010000140.1 GCA_019634095.1 Cellvibrionaceae bacterium | reverse complement strand
CTTGGTAGCGCTGATCTAAACCAATCCAAGCTATCCAAGCTATCCAAGCTCACATACAAAGAAACTCGCAATAGGGGAGCCTAGCGGTACCCTTTTATTTAAGGTCATGTTCATTAATTCTAAATAGGATGATGCTTCTATTTAGCCTAGACTTTCTCCTCTATCTTTTGAAGTGCAGCCAAGCCAAGCGTGAAAACAACAATCTATACCCAAAACACTTGAGATTTAGGTGTTAGGAGCGCGTCCATTTTTGTTCTTGGCAAGGCGCGACAAAGCAGAATAGCCATTCTATTTAAGGCGGAGCAACACCGCCAAAGGGCACTTAGGGGCGTGCTCATGAGGCCTAAATCTCAAGTGTTTTGGGTATATATAGCCATCCCGTCCATAGATATCGAATCAATCTATTAACATCGAACGTCCCAAAAAAAATAAAATAGGGAAATTTCTAGCGCAGCTAATAAGGCCGGCCAGCAAACATCACTCTTCGCCCCAAGGTGGTGCAAAATAAACGCGAAGTCCGACCCAAGGCTGAGACGGCTCTGACAGCGGGAAAGGTTTAATCGAATGGCACTTAATTTAGGTGCAGCTGCAAAGGATGGCCGGCGCGTTGTCCAGGCCGCTCAAGCCTGCCCTGGGCGCTGGGTAAATATAAATTGGCAAAATGCCCAGACTAAATTAGCTTCTGCAAGCCCTGTATTTAAAGGCCTTCAAGCTTAATTGAGTGGCATCGAGCTTTAATCAACTTCTCGACAATAACAGACAACACTGAACCGAATAGAGGCGAAAACCCGAGCGCTGCAGACGACAGGGTTGAATGAACTGCACCAGCTGTTTTATAACGTTACCTGTAACAGCCTACAGCGATTGAGTTGGTGACGACTAAATATTCATAAACAAGTATTCATAAAGGTGGCACCAGTGATTAAGACTTTGCAAATTGCCGCACCAGGGCAAGGCCTACACCCGTTCACCTCTGAAGTTAAGGCGCTGGCGAAAGAAGCCGATCTCGACCAAGGCTTGTGTACATTATTCATTCAACACACTTCAGCAAGTTTGATTATTCAGGAAAACTACGATCCTTCTGCACAATATGACCTCGAGCGCTGGATAAATCGCTTGGTTCCAGAGAGAGACTCTCTCTATACTCATACCCTAGAAGGTGACGACGATATGCCAGCTCATATTAAATCCGTACTCACCGCTACCAGCCTCTCAATCCCCATCATTGACGGTCAACTTGCGTTGGGAACTTGGCAGGGAATTTATCTTTGGGAGCATCGGCGCAGCGCCAACACTCGAACCGTGATCGCCCACCTAAGTGTATAACGGGTTGACAAATGGCAAAGCAAAAAGCGGTGAGTTACGCCTACATTGCAGGCTTCAATGTAGAGCTAACATTTAAACGCATGAAAAGCATTCGGCTCAAACTGAATCCGCCGCATGGAGATATTAAAATCTCTGCGCCCTTTGGCACAAACTACTCGCTGATTCATGCGTTTGTGCTATCACATGGTCCTTGGATACAGCAGCAGCGCGAGCGTTTACAATCTGCTCCACAATTGGCCCGCAATCCGTTTTGCGATGGCGCAATACACTACGTTTTTGGCGCGCCATTCAAAATCAACGTTTCGCAATCTACAGAAAAAAAAGGTGTTGTCCTCGATAAAAAAAATGGCCTACTACATTTACACCTCACCAACCCAGTTCAGCAAAATATCGAGGGCGAAATAGACCGCTACTACCGAAATGAGCTGCGGGAGAAAATTCCAGCCCTGCTAGAAAAATGGCAGCCTGTGGTAGGGAAAAGCGTCAATGAATGGCGCATTCGAAAAATGAAAACTCGGTGGGGAAGTTGTAATATTAGTTGTCGCCGAATTTGGCTAAACCTGGAACTTGCCAAAAAGCCGCTGCAATGCCTCGAGTATGTTCTAGTGCATGAACTGACACACTTGCACGAGCGCTATCACAACAAACGGTTTTATCATCTAATGGATCAATTTTTGCCGAATTGGCGCGAAATCGAAAGTAACTTAAATTGACGAAATAGCATAGAAGTCAGCAAATATTTGATCCGATACCAACGTTTATGAAAGCGACAACACGTTTTTCTAAATAATGCAATATACTGCTTATAATTGAGCGATACATGTTGAAAGAAATGCACAGTGAAACCCTCCAATATAACCTTGTCATCACTGGTCGAGTGTGTAGCGGATTTGGCAAAGATATAGCGGCCAAAAATTTATCCTCTGCCCTAAAAATTTCAACGGCAAAATCCCATTCATTACTCAATGGTAAAGCGAGCTGCATTAAGCAAAATATCAATAGACAAACAGCTAACAAATATATGCGCGCCTTTAATGAAAAAGGTATAGAAAGCCGCATTGAGCCCTACGAACCCGACTTGCAGCGTTCGAAAGCCAAAACCAGCAGTGTAAAAAATTCAAAGGCAAAGGCGCCAAAAAACAAAGCCGCAGATTCGGCAAAACCTGCGGCAAAAATGCCGCCGCATCGGGCACAAGCTCAGTCAAGCAAACCGCCCGCCAAACCCACACAACAAGCTACACCAAGAGCTACATCAAGATCTACACCAAGAGCTACATCAAGATCTACACCAAAACCTACTACGCCAAAACCCACACCAAATAAAAGGGAAAAGCAAAGGGCAAAACAGAACCCTACCGACAACCGCCAAAGACTACAATTTGCACGGAATATTCAGCTTAGCAAATTGCCCACAACCACCTTTTATCGTCTGCTGCTCACAACGACACTACTCGCGCTCGTTTCAGTACTTTATTTGTCGGTGGGCTGTGCAATCGTCCTATTCTTAATCGAGCGAATTGTAAGCCTGGTCGTTAACGGTTCTATGGTTACGCTAGCCAACCTCATTTTTCTGTTTTTTATACCCTTTGTTATCTGCGTATTCTTTTTAATCCTTTACACCCGACCGTTATTTCCAAAAAATAGGGGACTCACAGGGTGGGTTGAAACCGGTTCCAAGCAACAGCCAGAGCTGTTTAAATTTGTTAACCAAGTTTGCAAAACAATGGAGTTAAAGCCACCCAGCAGGTGCTTTTTTAATTGCTCGACAAAAATCAATGCCCGCGTCGAACCCGACCTCGTTGCGATTAGGCGCGGTAAGTTACAACTCTACTTGGGCTTGAATCTCTTCCACATCTTCACACCGTCTCAATTAGCCGGCCTGATAGCTTCGCATCTATGGTATTTCCGCGAAGCTCGCAGCAGATACCTATTCCTATTCATGAGGTTTGTCCATAGAAGAAGTTATAATGCGACCTTCGACAAGGACGGTTGGCTAGACTGGATAAACCAGCGACAAGACGCATCAAACAACATCGTCACCGAGTTCTTGCTCAGTGTCACCCGGGCTTGCCTGAGTTTGAGCAATGTGGTCTTTATGTTTTACCACATGTTAGTAACCTTAGCCGACTCGGGCCTACAAAAAAAAATCCAACAAGTCACCGACCAGTGCGCTGCGAGAATCAGCGGTTCTAAAGATTTCGAAAACACCTTCCTAGTCTGCAAACGTGCCGAGCACGCACAAAGTGAAGTATTGCGAAAAATGCTGAATACACCAGGTGCCCTGCGCCTCGTGAGGGACTTGCCCACGCTAGCAAGCAAAAGTTTCCAAGACCAGCCAGACAAGATTATAGAGATTCTAAACGACGATCTACTTTCCCAACAGCCATCGTGGTACCACAACAAAGTCGCCGTTCACCAGCGCATAAATTGGTCTGCAGATCTCAATCTGGCTGCCGGTGTCAAAGCGGGTTTCGCGAGTATCAATGTTATTGACGACTACGAAACTTTGAGTGAGCAAGTCTCTCGGAACTACTACGAAAGCATAGGCTTATTTGTAAATAAAGAAGAGTTGCTGGATGTTTCAGCATTCGTTGAATCCTTTAACGAAGAAGAGCATCGCGCACAAAAGACCCAAATGTTTTTCAATGGCACATTTAAACAAAATGTTTTTTGGCTGTTCCCATTGGCAAAGCAAGCATTAAAGCTAACTCCGGAGAAAAAAGCAGCCCTGTTGAACAACGCCATAGCAAGATTGAGAAAAGGCGCGCCCGATTACCTAAAAGTGCAGCAAGACTTGCCAATACTCACAGAGCAAATGCGAAAATTAAGTATCGCCAATGAAATACGTAAAGGAGGCTATCGGATTCCCTCTGAATATTACGATATTAAAAAATCCAGCAAAAACTTTAGCAATCACTTTAACGATATCAAAGCCAAGTACCTGGCAAAATTGCAAGCCAAAAATAAATATTGTGAGCTAATGGGCTTACGTACACTGCTGGCTGTTTCTCTAGCGAATAAAAAAGACGATATCAAGCTCGGCTATATCTCAATCGAGCTATTACGCGAATTAGAAAAACTCTATTCGAGCATGGAAAAACTACAAATGGCCGTCAGCTTTCTCCCGGTTGCCGAAGCCCGCATGCGCAATCAAAAAGAAACCAATCATCGTCCCCGCATTCAAAAAATCTTCCGCGAGGTGCTGTTGCGCTGCGAAGAGGTGTTTCAACGGCTAAGACAACATCAATGGCCCCTCGACAAGGATCATGCCACCGCCGAGGACTATCTGCTATCTCACGCCAAGCGATTAGATAAAGATAAAGTACATTCAGTGTCGAGTATTATCGACTACTATCAAAAAGTGATGTTAGCAATGAAATCAGCCAACGCCCAGCTGAATGGCGAGCTGTCTCTCCTCGCTTCGCACTATGAAAATCTATTTGAAATCAGCAAATTGAAAGTTGTATCACTCAAAGAAGTCGAAAAACCCCATTCATAGCGCAATGCCACTTAATTAAGCGTGAAATCCTTTAGATATACCTAAAACACTTGAGACCTAAATCTCAAGTGTTTTGGGTATATCTATCGCAAAGTTCAGCTCTCATTTACCAACTCAATTCCTATGGAAAAATAGATGCGCAGTTACAGTTCCGATGTAGAGGTAAAAGATATCAATTGGCAAATGGTCTGGCCATTGCTTCCTTACCTCAGCGCGTTTCGCGGCCGAATATTGCTTGCACTATTGTGTTTAGTGTTCGCAAAACTCGCCAGTGTAGGTTTGCCTTTTGTTTTGAAAGACGTGGTTGACAGCTTGAATAAATCCGAGGGTGTCGCTGCAACCCTGGCGTTACCATTTGGCTTGTTACTGGCTTACGGTGCCCTGCGCTTTTCAAACGTGCTGTTTAGTGAGATTAGAGACACAATTTTTGGACGCGTTACTGAACAGGCAATGCGTAAAATTGGCTTAAAAGTGTTTCGTCATTTACATAACCTGAGTTTAGATTTCCATTTAAACCGTCGCACCGGTGGCTTGTCACGAGACATAGAACGCGGCACAACGGCCATATCATTTCTGCTGCGTATGTTGGTATTTAACGTTATCCCAACCCTGTTAGAAATTGGTCTGGTAATTATTTTACTGTGGAAAAACTACTCGGTATGGTTTGCATTGGTGGTTTTTTCTTCTGTCATCGCGTACGTTGGCTACTCAATATTCACAACCCAATATCGAACCAAGTTTATACGCCGCGCCAATAAAGCAGATTCAGCAGCCAACACTCGCGCCATAGATAGCTTGTTAAATTACGAAACTGTTAAATATTTTACCAACGAAGACTACGAAGCGGAGTACTACGATAAAGAGCTTCAAACTTGGCAAGCAGCTCGGCGGAAAAATCGACTGAGTTTATTTGCCCTGAACGCCGGCCAAGCATTTATCGTGGCGGCCGGCATGACTAGTGCAATGGTGCTGGCAGGTCTAGACGTTAGCAGTGGCGAGATGACCATTGGTGATTTTGTGCTAGTTAACGCTTTTATGATGCAAATATTTATGCCGCTAAATTTTCTCGGTTTTGTTTACCGCGAAATAAACAACTCAATGGCTAATCTAGAAAAAATGTTCGACCTATTAGCAGAAAAACCGCAAGTTTCCGACGCGCCGCATGCAGCCAAACTTGAGGTTTCGAGAGGCGAGCTAAGCTTTGACAAAGTTTGCTTTAATTATGATGCGAATAGACAAATTCTCGACAATATTCAATTGACCATACCCGCTAAACAAAAGGTTGCTATCGTTGGCAGTAGCGGTGCAGGGAAATCTACCATAAAAAAGCTAGTTATGCGTTTCTACGATTGCAACTCCGGCAGTATTTCAATTGACGGTGTGGATATAAAAACCGTTACCCAAAAATCGTTGCGGCAAGCTATTGGTATCGTGCCGCAAGATACGGTACTGTTCAACAGCAGCATTCAAGAAAATATCCGCTATGGTCGGATAGATGCAAGCGACGATGAAGTGATGGATGCGGTTAGGTTGGCTCACCTTGAAGACTTTATCCGACGCTTGCCGCAAGGCGTACACACCCTGGTTGGCGAACGCGGCCTCAAATTATCTGGAGGAGAAAAGCAGCGAGTGGCAATCGCGAGAGCAATTCTGAAACGTCCACCAATTATGATCTTCGATGAAGCGACATCCTCTCTCGATAGCGAATCCGAAAAAGGAATTCTCGAAGCAATGAAAGATATTTCTAAAGAGCAAACCACTTTGGTTATCGCTCACCGCCTATCCACTATTAGCGACGCCGATAAAATTGTAGTGCTCGACCAGGGGTGTATTATTGAAGAAGGTGAGCACGCCCAGCTTTTAGCTACGAATGGGAAATACGCACAAATGTGGCGAATCCAGCAAGAAAAACGCATTGAGGTGGGGTAATTGTAATTGCTCGATGCGCCGCAACCGCTTTCGCCCAGCCCTAGAGGCTTAGTCGTCTGTGCAAATTAATGTTAGTGGCATGGCATTTAATTTAGCTGCAGCCCCAGGAATGGCCGGCGCATTGTCCAGGCCGCTCAAGCCTTCCCCGTGTGCCGTGCAAGCGCTCCCGACGCTTGAATGCCGGGGAAAAAGCCTCTGCAAGCCTTGTATTTAAAGGCCTTCAGGCCTAATTAAGTGCCATGGAATGTTAGTGTACTTTAGATGTGTACTGCAAAAATATTCGCGTTAAACTTTGCCTCTATCTGCGTATGGATAAATTTGGCTAAATCACTGTGGTGAAACTCATGAGCGAAGAAGATCAGACAAAAATCAAACAAGCATTGCCAAAAGAAACTAATGCGACCGCCATTAGCCAAGCCAAGCCGCCGAGCTCTCGGGCTGACAAGGTCACGGCATTAACGGGAGATGTCTCAAATACTGGTGGCAGATCGCCAAAAGACAGTGAAGGTAAACGCATTACTTCGGGCAGCATTATCAATCAGCGCTTTATTATCGAAAAGGTTCTCGGCCGCGGCGGTATGGGCGTGGTATATCGCGCCCTTGATAAGCGCAAACAAGAAGCAAAGGATCGCAAACCTTATGTGGCTATCAAAGTGCTGTCCGATAGTTTCCGTAAGCATCCGGCCTCATTTATTGCGCTGCAAAGGGAAGCGCGTAAATCACAAGACCTCGCCCACCCCAACGTTATCACCGTATACGATTTCGACCGCGATGGCGATATTGTTTATATTACGATGGAAGAACTATCCGGCAGCCCACTCGATAAATATATTCGCGATAACCCTGCGGGCCTACCAATAAAGGAAGCGACACATATTATTAAAGGCATTGCTCAAGGCCTAGCTTATGCACATTCAAAAAAAATTGTGCACTCCGATTTAAAACCTGGCAATGTATTTGTAACCAATGATGGCAATGTAAAAATACTTGATTTCGGCATCGCACGCGCCGTATCCAATATGAGCGAGCAAGCCAGCAGTGAACAGACACTGTTTGATGCCAGCTTGCTCGGAGGCTTAACGCCAGCTTATGCCAGCTTTGAAATGTTTGAGGGTCAAGAACCTGATACCAGCGACGATATTTATGCGCTCGGCTTAATCGCCTACGAAGTATTCACCGGGGACCACCCTTTCCAACGTGACCACGCAACCAAAGTATCTGCGAATAATCGCAAGCCGGATAAAATTAAAGATATCCCCAATCATCAATGGCGCACAATTGCCACTAGCCTAGAGTTAATGCGCGAGAATCGCATCGACAATGCCACCACTTTCTTAAAAAAATTCGAGGGAATACCCAAAACCACCATTGGACTGAGTGCCGCACTAATTGCCGCCATTACCATTCTAGGTAGTGTCGCGCTGTTTCGACAACCCGCCACGGGACCGGAAATTGCGTTTAACCGGCTACCCATCGAAGAACAGCAAAAAATTAATACCGCTCTCGAACAGGGGAGAGAAGCACTGAAATTCAACGATATTAACGGAGCCCTCATTTTTTTTAACCAGGCTTACGAGCTACATCCGCGTAACAAACAGGCCGTCAAAGAGTTAGACAAAATCGTTGACATGTTAACCTCAAAAAAACTCGGCGCTAATAGTGAAGCGACGCCGCAGGCATTAAAATCTAGGGTGGACATTATGCTGCAATACTCTGCACTCTCAGACAACAAACGCTTATTGAAGCTGAGAGAGAAATTAAATACTGCTGAATAATCTACCGGTAGCGTTTACCTTCAATACCTACATACCTTCCAGATTACCATCGCTTCACGCCGCTAGCCAACTCTGGTTTGAGAATAACTTAAGATTCGCTCACATACGGCGCGGCCTTAATCAGCAAACCTCGCGACTTGGCAATGTATATTTTCATAAAAAAGGCGGTGACTAAAGCGATGATAAATACAACCGCAAAAATATATAAAGTCACTTCATAGCTGCCTGTCAAACTGCGCACATAGGCGGCTATTTGCGGACCAGCGAGACCTGCCGCAGCCCATGCAGTTAACACGTAACCGTGAATCGCCCCGAGCTGTTTGGTGCCAAACAGATCGCCGATAAACGCCGGCAGTGTAGCAAAGCCACCGCCGTAACACGTGAGTATGATATACAAAACCACTTGAAACAAAAGCACACTGGTAATATTAGGCAATAGATAAAACGCCACTATTTGAATTGCAAAAAAGGCAATATACGTGTTGGAACGCCCCAAGTAATCGGACAGAGAAGCCCAGGCCACGCGGCCACAACCATTAAACACCGACATTAAACCCACCACTGCCGCTGCTTCCGCCGCACTTAAGCCGATGCTTTCTTGCGCCAGGGGAGAGGCGGAATAAATCACCGCGATACCGCAGCTGATGTTAATAAACATCATTAACCACAAGCCCCAAAAAGGGCCGGTTAGCACGGCCTCGTTCGCCCGAAGCTGACTGAGATCTTCGACTTTTTTGGTCTTGCCCGATGCGATATCCCGCTGCATTTTCGCTGGCATCCAGCCTTCCGGTGGCCGCTCAAGGTAGGAGGCTGAAGCAAACATCAGCAATAAATAAACCGCACCCATAATGTACCAGTTGCTAGCAATGCCCGCCGCCGAAACAATCGCCGCCACCGCCTGGCTATGCTCGGCACCACTCAAGGTATCGATTTGACTTGCGATAACCTCAAGCCCAGCGGCCTGCTCTAGTGAATCTAGTTGGTAGGCTGCCAAACCAAAGTAGGTCATCAACTTCTGGAACAGAGGGCCACCAAAAAATGCACCAAAACCAAAACCCATAATGGCTAAACCCGTGGCTAAGCCGCGCCGATCGGGAAACCATTTAACCAAGGTGGCTACCGGGGTAATGTAACCAATACCCAGGCCAATCCCCCCCAATACACCGTAACCCAACCAAATCATGTAGAGATTTTGGGTTGAAGCGCCAAAGCCTGCAATGAGCAAACCTCCACCAAAAAATACAGCGGCTAACCGACCAGACACACGTGGTCCATGCTTTTCAACGAAGTGGCCCATAACGGCAGCGGAAATTCCTAAAAAGAAAATCGCGAGGCTAAAAGTCCAGGCAATCACGTTGTCGGAAGCATCCTCCAACAGGCGGCTAAGTGGTTTTTTAAATACACTAAACGCATAAACAGAGCCGATTGACGCATGCACACCAATGGCGGAAAGCGCGATAAGCCAACGATTTTTGATGGCTGCAGAGCTTTGAATATTCTCCATAATCCTTCCCGGCGATTTAAAAATAGTCCATTTGAGGCTAAACAGTTCGAAGAGATTGCATATTGACCTGCATCAAACCTTTAACAAGTTTTTCAGGTTAACACTGTCACCGCTGTAACACGGTTTAATATATTGACGCCCAATACAACGATAGGCGCAAAGCCTGGCGCTGGGCACCATAAGCATTGCATCCCCATAAAAGTACAACTTGTTATATCAAAGCCAATGGCCGCGATACGATCGGACGACCTCCCTAAACAAGTTAACCATCTCCGAATGACACTTAATTAAGCCTGAAACCCTTCAGATACAAGACGCTACGCACAAGGATGTCAGGTATTCGGGCAAGGTAGCACGTGTCGGCCCATTCCCCAGCGCAGACTATTTACCCATCACCGCGCATACCAAAGAACTGATAAGGGCAAGCATTTTTGAGCTGCCACGATAGAGAAAAACGGTCACAGGGCTTGAACCTTTACATACGTTGGCAAACCCCTTTCTTACCTATTGAGGATTCGCTCCTAGCTTGCCGCTCGAGCGCTGTACAATTATTGAACTTTACAAACTAAATATAGTAACAGGCGGCTACCATAACCCATTCTATTTACCATTACCGAACGGCACATGTCAGGCTTACTTCTCGGTGTCCGAGAAAGAATCCGCCGTTACAAAATTGTCAGACGCGGGGATGGAAGTCACCGGATTAGTGAGACACTGCCACAGGGTGCAGAAACCACATGTATCGCGTCGCAGTTTCACAATAATACTTAGACGCGAAACCTAACCTTGAACCTAAATTAATGAGT
>JAHQVY010000139.1 GCA_019634095.1 Cellvibrionaceae bacterium | reverse complement strand
GCCTAAATATCAAACGCTACGGGTATATTCTTAACCTTTTAATCCTAAATTAATCAGTTGGATCGTAGCGAGGGCGTTCAAGGGGCTGAAATTAGAGTGAATTTTTTAACTTTTGAGGCAAATTCGTAGTCACTCTAGGGGTGCAGCCGCAAAATTGAAAAAACGCTTTAGTTTCAGTTCATTGGGCGTCTGCAGTAGATTCAAATGATTAATTTAGGATTATTGAAGACGACGCGGGCAAGCTGTGGGCAAGTGGTTTTAAAGGCTTGTAGACACTCCCGGTGGAGCAACTTCAGCAATATTCGTCAATTCTCTGAAGTGGTTCAACAAGCCACTCGCGAAGGTGACTACGCCGTGCGCTGAGGCGGCAAAGAATTTTTATTGGTTTTTCGAGAAATTACAATACCGGAAGTTACGCGTGTTATTCAGCGAATAAAGGCCCGCATTGCCAGCAAAGATTTCAATATAAACAGCCGAGAGACTATTAAAGTATCCTGCTCCATGGGATTCGCCGCCTATCCGTTCTTCACAGAAAATATCCACTTGCGGGCTGGTAAAAAATCATTGAGCTGGCAGACCAAGCCCTGTATTACATTAAGCAACATGGCCGCAATGGCTGGGCCGGTTTACAGCGAAACGAAACAACCGCTGTGAGTGGCGATCTCGTTACGCTCACTAAACACCGGCTCGAGCAGGAAATCCCCCAAGGCAACATCAGCCTAGATCGCGGCTAGCCCAGAGTTGCATTGCTGGCCTCGCGCATGGACGTGACTAGCCCGCACCGAAGCGCTGCAATAGCGCTCTTCTCGCGTTAAGTGTCTATTCGCTGCTGTGTCAAACGCGCATTAGGAAGCTCTGCCGTACTGTGCGCTTATGTTTGCGGCAATCGGCCTTCTTCGGGTAGGGCTGAGAAAGGGGGCGAGTGCGTGTTAAACTGAACCGGCTGGGTGGCTGGCCTGCGACTTGAGGCCCGGTAGGGCAGCACTTTTCCCGGGGTGGCTTAAGTGGATTAATCCGCGCGCCGGGCACCTGCAGACCGACCCATGCTTGGGCACGCTAATACATTGGAAATGCTATGAGCACACAATTTATAACCCTCCAGCGGGCATTGTCTCGGTTTGTTTGGCCAAACTATCACAGTTGCGGGGGCGGTGGCTTATGAGCGCGTCGTTAAAGGCCAGCCAATTCGGCAGCGAGCACGCGGTAAAAGCGTGGTTATTGTGGGCGGTGGTAGTTCCGGTTGGATGTGCGCGGCGGCTATCGCGCGTATGGCCGCGCCGAACTTGTCCATTACTTTGGTGGAATCTGAAGAGATTGGCGTTATTGGCGTTGGCGAAGCCACCATCCCCACCATGCTTGAATTTAACGATTTTCTCGGTTTGAAAGAAAATGATGTGCTGCGTGAATGCCAAGGTAGCTTTAAGCTGGGTATCGAGTTCGTGGATTGGTTTAAAAAGGGCGATCGCTATATTCACCCCTTCGGGTTTTACGGGCGCGATACCCCCGAATTTGCTTTTCATCAGCTGTGGTTGCGGCTGCGGGCGATGGTGGAACAGGGCAAGGTATCGAGCGAGGCGGCGGGGGAGATCCACCAATATAATTTATGTAGTGTAGCTGCCGGTCTGGGCCGGTTTTCACCGGCTCAAGGCGGCGCCGATACTATCTTGTCTACCATGCGCCACGCCTATCACCTCGATTCCATAAAATACGGTCAAATGCTGCGTCGCTACGCGCAAGATAAAGGCGTGCACCGTATTGAGGGGCGGGTGGTAGAGGTTGAGCAAGACCCCGATAACGGTGTTATTCGCGCGGTTAAGCTGGAAGATACCCAGGTTGTCGCGGGCAATTTATTTATTGATTGCAGCGGCTTCCGGGCCCTGTTAATTAAAGGTGCCTTGCGCAGCCATTTTGTGGATTGGAGCCAGTATTTGCCCTGTGACCGCGCCCTGGCTATGCCAACTGCGTGCGCTGGCCCACCAGCCCCCTTTACCCGGGCCAGCGCAGATACCGCCGGGTGGCGTTGGCGTATTCCGCTGCAGCAACGCATGGGGAATGGATACGTGTACTCGAGTGCTTTTATTGAAGATGACGCGGCACAGCGCCGCTTGATGCAGACCGCCGAGGGCAGCCCTCTGGCGCAGCCGAAACCGCTGCGATTTGCAACCGGCCACCGCCGCAGTTTTTGGGAAAAAAATTGCGTGGCAATTGGATTGGCGGGCGGCTTTATCGAACCGATGGAGTCCACCAGCATACATCTGGCGCAAATGGGTATTCAGCGCCTGGTGAATTTGTGGCCGGGGAGGGGATTTAACCCGGCGGAGATAGCCTATTACAATCAATTGATGACCGACGACTACGAGCAAACTCGCGACTTTATTGTGCTGCACTACAGCGCCACACAAAGAGACGATACCGCGTTTTGGCAATATTTACGCAATATGGATATTCCCGATACGCTGACGGCAAAGTTGGAGATTTTTCGCGGTAGCGGCCGCATTTTACCCTCGGCCAACGATTTATTCTCGCCGCATAGCTGGTTGGCCGTTATGTTGGGGCAGGGGGTTCAGCCGCGGAATTACGATAGCTTAGTCGATCGCGTGCCCGAACAAGCTCTAATCCAAAATATGCAATTATTGAAAAACGCCGTATATAAAACCGCGGAGTCGTTGCCGAGTCACGCGGATTATCTCGATCGCCATTGCCGCTATGCCGGGGCCTAGCGAACAAACCAAACAGCAAGCAAACACTACACTAGGTGAATACCTTTGTTGTTAGTCCGCTTGTCGTTAATCAGCTCGCTGTTGGTTTGGTAGGGCGAGCGCTGCGCTTTTGTGTATCCGTAATGGGGGTTTAAGCGATGCATACTCTGCCCCGGTGTGATTAAACGCCTCGGCTATAACTTATCGGATTTATTGAGTTTGAGCCGCGAATGCGCTCGGCTACATTCAGCTGCTGTGAACCAGTAGGCTCTTGCTGCCCACACTGTGGGCGCGAAATATTCGATCTAGGAGGCGTCAAGCGTATTTCTAAAATAGGCTTGTAGATCTGGGCAGGAATATTTGTAGCCAATTAAGCTGCTTATTTCTTCGACATAGTATTCATACGCAGCCTGCGCATTTTTGGGGTATTCATGTTCTTTATTGAGAATGGCGGAAAAGCCCGCTGAGCTTATTGCTTGCTGAACGCGCAACATAAGCTCTTGTTGGAATTGGGCGCCTTGAAAATTCGCTCTCATCTCGGCTAAGGATTCTGGAGAAAACACCGCGCAAAAACTCATTGAATCTCTGATATGGGCGTCATCCTTTTTTGTGCATGCGCTCAAGGCTTGGATTAATACCAACGAAACACAAAGTAAATATGGCTTTTTCATTATTGGTGGCTACCCGTTGCTATTGTTGCTTTAGGCTATGCTGATATCGCTTAAGGCTATTTTCATTGCGCTCAAGGCTGTTTTCATTTCGCTTAAGGCTGTTTTCATTGCGCTCAAGGCTGTATTCATTTCGCTTAAGGCTATATTCGTTTCGCTTAAGGCTATGCAAAACCATGGGAGTTTGCCCGCGCCCAGTTTACACGACCGCGAATTCTATACCCAAAACACTTGAGATTTAGGCCGCATGAGCACGCCCCTAAGTGCCCTTGGCGGTGTTGCTCCGGCTTAAATAGAATGGCTATTCTGCGTTGCCCTAATACCTCACATCCCTGTAAGTACCGCCTTGCCAAGAACAAAAATTGGCGCACGCCTAACACCTAAGTCTCAAACGCTTTGGGTATAGTTTAACAAGCTATGCGCCGGAATTATTCACAAATTTTTGTTTTTAGTGCTGTATCGGGTGTTTTTAAGGGGTGGATATTTATTGTTTACTCGGCGCTGCGGCGAAGACTAAGGCGTTTACGGAAATTGCTATTCTAAGCTTTGTTCATTTATTTCTGCGACATTTTAACTAAACAAACTTTTTCTAATTCTCCTTTAGTGAAGTAGTCGATATTGCTCAAAGTAACTTCGGCAATAGCTGTAAGCGCTTCGTGAGTAAAGAAGGCTTGGTGGCCGGTGATTACCACGTTTTTAAAGGTGGTGAGACGGGCGAAAATATCATCCATTAGCATTTCATCGGAATTATCTTCAAAAAATAAATCGGCTTCTTCTTCATACACATCAAGCCCTAGGTAGGCGACTTTGCCGGTTTTCAGGGCTTTGATAATCGCTGGGGTATCGATTAAGCCGCCGCGACTTATGTTAATCAACATTACACCCTGCTTCATTTGACTCAAAGAGTTGCTGTTAATCAGGTGGTAGGTGGAGCGCACCAGTGGGCAGTGGAGTGAGACGATATCGGATTCTGCCCATGCTTGTTCCAGTGATACCAGCTCCACGCCGGTGTTTTTAAGTTCGTCTGAAGGCTTGGGGTCGAAGCATATCACTCGGCAACCGAAGCCCTGCATTATGCGAATAAACGCCTGGCCAATTTTGCCGCCGCCGATGGCCGAAACGGTTTTGCCGCAAAGATCGAAGCCCATAAGGCCGTTGAGCGAATAGTCGTTTTCGCGCACCCGAGAATAAGCGCGGTGGATATTTCGGTTTAGATCGAGTATCAAGGCAACGGCGTGTTCTGCCACAGCATTTGGCGAGTATTCCGCCAC
The DNA here is from genome assembly GCA_019634095.1 of Cellvibrionaceae bacterium. Lineage (GTDB taxonomy): Bacteria > Pseudomonadota > Gammaproteobacteria > Pseudomonadales > Cellvibrionaceae > JAHQVY01. The sequence continues at coordinate 2,251 of JAHQVY010000139.1, read as the reverse complement.
ACGTGCTACAGTGAGTTGGTGCCTGGCGCAAGCGTCTAAGTCTACGTTGTTAAAGCCTGCGCAACGCATAGCCACTAGTTTTACGCCATTATTTTTTAGGGTTTCCGCCACGGGGTTGTCGATAACATCATTAACAAAGCAACAAACCACATCAAAGCCTTGGGTGAGGGCCGCAGTTTGCGAACTTAGCTTCGGCTCGTAGAATGTTAGCTCGAATTGGCGGGTTTGATTTGCCTGTTCTAGATGTTGCTCATCGTAGGGCTTGGAGCTAAAAATCGCGACTTTGGGCGGTGGCATGCAGAAACCTTTTGTAAAAAATAAACCCAAAACACTTGAGTTTTAGGTGTTAGGAGTGCGTCAATTTTTGTGTTTGGCAAGGCGCGACAACGCAGAATAGCCATTCTATTTAAGGCGGAGCAACACCGCCAAGCGCACTTAGGGGCGTGCTCATGAGGCCTAAATCTCAAGTGTTTTGGGTATAGTGTGCTGCTTGTTTAGCAACAAGTATACCGTATCCTGTGGTGGCGGTGTTTCAATTTAGCGTCAGGACATTCAAGGTGTTCTGGTTTACGCTATGGGTATGTTTTGCACAATTCGCTTATCGAGCGCTTATTTCTTGTTACCTCCAATATGTGGGCCACAATGTCGCAGCTGATTTTTGCTTATTTTCCCATCGTCTTGTTAATTTTTTTGATGACCAAGAAAAATAGTATGCCGTCTCACCGGGCATTGCCGTTATCCGCTTTGGTTTTGTATTGTATTTTGTTGCTGGTGTTTAAGCAGCCAGCGAATGCAACCCATGCGGCAGTAATAGAGGGTTTATTGGTGGCCTGGACACCAATTTTGATTATTGGTGGTGCTATTTTTCTGTTTCGCGCTATGGAGCTAAGTGGCGCCTTAGAAATTATTCGCCGCTGGTTAAACCGCATCTCCAACAACCCCATTGCGCAGCTAATGATCGTGGGTTGGGCCTTTCAATTCCTTATTGAAGGGGCCAGCGGATTCGGCACACCCGCCGCATTAGCAGGCCCGGTGTTAGTCGGGTTGGGCTTTCCGGCGGTTCGGGTAGCCATTTTATGCCTAATCCTAAACAGCGTACCGGTATCTTTTGGGGCTGTGGGTACGCCCACGTGGTTTGGTTTGTCGGAAATTGGCTTAAGCCATGAACAGTTGCTACTGGTGGGCAGAAAATCTGCTTGGTTGAATAGCGTGGCTGCACTATGCATTGTGCCCTTTGCTCTGTTGATGGTGGTAGATAAAAAAGCCATTGTGCACAATGCGGTATTTATTGTGCTAAGCATCCTCAGCTGCACCGTGAGTTATATTGCTTTGGCCCAGGTAAGCTATGAATTTCCCTCGCTGCTTGGCGGAGGCATCGGGATGGTATTGACTGTGTTGCTGGCATATTTCGGCATTGGGCTGCGTTCTGATTCCGCAACAAATGGTCGTGAAACGGCTTCACAGTCTTCTACTGTCAGTTTCTGGCAATTGCTAAAAGCTAGCTTTCCACTGTGGGCTACGGTATTGGTACTCATTGTTACTCGTTTGCCCGCTATGGGGATTAAACCCTTGCTGCAATTGTCGCAACCATCACTGAGTTTTCAGTTGGGGAGTTTGGGGGAGTTTTCGGTAAGTGCCGCATTGGTGCTTTCACTCAAGGGTATTTTGGGCACTGAACAGTCTTGGAGCCACAGCTTACTGTATGTGCCGTCACTTTTACCTTTTGTTTTGGTCGGCTTGCTTACCCTGCGGGTTCAGGGGCGAGGCAGTGCCAAGCAGGTGCTGTCGCAAACCTGCCAACAAATGAAAAAGCCGTTTGTCGCTTTATTGGGGGCGCTGTTATTTGTAAAGCTGATGATGATGGGAGGCGACAATTCTGCTGTGACCTTAATCGGAAAACACCTGGCTTCTCTGGCCGGCAGTCAATGGTCATTTTTCGCGGCTTATCTCGGCGGGCTCGGTTCGTTTTTCTCCGGTTCGGCAACCATATCCAATCTTACTTTTGCCGCTATTCAAGACTCTATCGCTCAGCAGCTGGCTTTAAATCGCACTACCATACTTGCCTTACAATCGGTGGGTGGCGCTATGGGGAATATGGTAAGTATTAACAATATTGTTGCCGTATCTTCGGTTTTAGCGCTGTCGGGCAAAGAGGGCTATATTTTGAAACGCACCGCTCTTGCCATGCTTGTTTATGGTTTAGTGGTGGGTTTGGCGGCTTTTGTGTTTTTTATGTAACAGTTGTATGACT
>JAHQVY010000138.1 GCA_019634095.1 Cellvibrionaceae bacterium | reverse complement strand
TTAACTTTTGCGGCAAATTCGTAGTCACTCTACGGGTGCAGCCGCAAAATTGAAAAAACGCTTTAATTTCAGTTCATTGGGCGTCCGCAGTAGATCCAACTGATTAATTTAGGTTAATGCAAGTGGCTTTTTGAACGTTACAAGTTAAATGCTAGAAGCAGGAATTTTTTACACCGAGTCGGCCTGGGTAGTGTAACTCAAGTTTTGCCAATAAGCCCCGCGTCGACGTGGTGCTTGTTAAGTTTACCGCCCCGGGATGTGACCGGGGCGCTCTTAAACCTGGGAAGTACGCCGGTGTAGGCGGTTGCTCAACTCAGCGCGAGGGAAAGAAAGCGCCCAAACTGACAGATTTTTTGGCGCCGGTAACGGAGGGCAAGTTGCCCGGTTTTCGGTGAATGTGGCACATGGCGAGCCAAGCGAAAGCCGCGGCTTCGATCCAGTCGGGGTCTATGCCGAGTGCCGCGGTGGTTTGAATATAATTGTTCGGCAGTAGTTGCCTTAAGCGAGTGAGGAGGTGGTTGCTGTGGGTGCCGCCGCCGCAAGCATATACCCCTTTGGCGTCGGGGTATTGGGCAATATGTTTGGCAATAGTGCACACGGTAAATTCTGCCAGCGTTGCCTGTACATCTTGGGCTGCGGTACCGGGCTGCTTGGCCAGTAAGGTGTGCAGCCAAGGCAGGTTAAAATCTTCTCTGCCCGTGCTTTTCGGCGGTTGTTTTTGCAAAAACGGGTGCCGCAATAACTCGTCCAAGAGACGCGAATTTATTTTGCCGCTGGCGGCCCACTTACCATTGTTATCGTAGGGTTTACCCAGCTGCTGCTGTATCCAGCCGTCCATCAATGCGTTGCCCGGACCCGTATCGAAACCAATAACCCTGTCGTCTTTATGGATTACCGTGACATTGGCCATACCGCCTATGTTAACGATACACGTCGGTGTGTCGATCTTGTTGTATTTCAGTAGCGCGAGGTGAAATCCGGGAGTGAGCGGTGCGCCTTGCCCTCCCTCTGCAATATCTCGCCGCCGAAAGTCGGCAACAGTATCGATGCCGGTTTTGGCGGCGATGGTAAAGGGGTCACCGATTTGCAAGGTAAAGGCGCGGTCGAGATCTGGGCGGTGGCGAATGGTTTGGCCGTGGCTACCTATAGCGCAAATATCTTTAGCGCTGTAGGGCGAGCGTTTAACCAATTCGAGAGTGGCTTCAGAGAAAAAATAGCCCAGCTCCCGGTCCATTGTTCCCATTGGGTCAATCTCGTCGCCGTTGGGCAGGCATAAATCGAGAATGGACTGTTTCAGCTGGGGTGGTATGGGATGCGAATAGGTACTCACCAAGCGCCAATTCTTTGAAGAAAAATCGACCAGCGCAGCGTCTATTGCATCGACACTCGTGCCTGACATCAAGCCGATGTAAAGCTCTGTCATGGTGTTTCTTCTCGGGGTTGTTTTATAGTTTATTAGTGGGCTGGCTATTGGATTTGGCTAAATTTTCTCCGCCTGTTCCCGAGTCTAGCTCCGCGAGCAGCATTTGGGTTTGTTTAGCAAATCTTGCCAGCTCTTTTTTAGGTATCGATTTCGCCTTGGGTAACCTAACCGTTACCGGGTTTCTAACGGCGCCGTTAACATAAAATTCGTAATGTAAGTGAGGGCCGGTCGCTAAACCGGTGGACCCGACATAGGCGATCACCTGGCCCTGCTTAACCCGCTTGCCGCGGCGTATGCCACCGCGGAACTTGCTAATGTGTGCATAGAGTGTTTTGTAGGTTTGGCCGTGTTGCAGAATGACGACATTGCCATAGCCGCCCTTGCGCCCGGCAAAGATAACCTTGCCGTCTCCTGCAGCTTTAATAGGGGTGCCGCGACTGGCGGCGTAATCTGTACCTTTGTGGGCGCGTATGCGGTTGAGAACCGGGTGTTTGCGCCGCAGGTTAAAATGGGAGCTTATACGAGCGAAGTCGATGGGCGTGCGCAAAAATTCTTTGCGCATTGTTTTGCCATCGGGGGTGTAGTACTGCACATTCCCGTTGTGGTCTTCGTAGCGCACCGCCTGGAAACTGGAGCCGCGATTAATAAACTCAGCGGCGAGAATTGCGCCGTTACCAATTTTTTGGCCGTCTAAGAACTGTTCTTCGTAGAGCACTTTAAAGCTGTCGCCTTCGCGAATATCCAGCGCAAAGTCTACATCCCAGCCAAAAATACCGGCAAGCTCCATTACCAGCTTGTCGTCCATGCCAGCCTCTTTGCCGGCGGCAAAGAGCGAATGTTCAATTTCTGCGGATCGCATGGTGAGATGGGTCTCGGGGGTGCGAGAGGTCTCGTGGAACGAAAAGCCATCCCCGGTACTGTGAAACGAAAAAGTGCTAACCTTGCTGGCAATATAATTTAGCTGCTGGAGTTGTTTGTCTTCAATAATGAATTCGAAGACGTGACCTGGGTAAAGTTGTTTCAGCTGTTTGGCTTTGGTTGAACTGTCGAGTATTTTGTATACATCTTTGTCGCTTAGCCCGGCGCGCTGAAAGATAAGAGAAAGGTTGTCGCCGGGTTTAACCTCTATCTGCGTGGCTGTTGGCGGTTCAAGGGTGGCTTCAAGCTCGAGAAGCTCCTCCGACAGCGTTGCGTGGGCCAATTCCGGTAAGTCTTCTATACCTTCCAGAGCGGGAATCGCTATATCGTCAATTTTTTGTCTGTTGTTTGCCTCGGTCTTGTTCGGTGCCGCGACAAAGGCTATTAGGCAAGCGCAGAGGCCGCCGGCGGCAAACAAGTGGGGCAGGGGCACGCCGCGGGTCGCCAGTTGCACCTTGCGTCGCCAACCATCGGAGTTTTGTATATAGGTGGCACCGCTCCCACGGTATTTTCTTTTAAAATCAGCTTGCTGCATTAATTTTCTCGGACTGACAGTAGAATATTCCCATAACATATTAAATTTATAACAGAAAAATTAGCAAATTTCACCTTTGAACCGAGGCCAATTTCGTTTCCATAGCGTGTGAACAGTTAAAAAGCTCCAAATCGGCCGGCAACGGTTTGTTTTCGATATTTTTTTCTGTATCGTTCGTCTCCTTTGCGTTTATTTCCGTCTTATTCAAATTTATCGAAAGCGAACCAACATGACAGTCGATACCCATTTACTCCGCGAGTTGCGCGCCCGCGGCTTAGTCGCACAAATGACAGGTGAGGATAAATTAGCACGGTGGCTGCAAGAATCGCGCACACTTTATTGTGGCTTTGATCCTACTGCCGATAGCCTACATATCGGCAGCTTAGTGCCTTTACTGACACTTAAGCGCTTTCAGCTGGCTGGCCACAAACCCATCGCTTTGGTCGGCGGGGCCACTGGGCTAATTGGCGATCCGAGTTTCAAAGCGCAAGAACGCCAGCTCAACACACCCGCGGTGGTTGCCGATTGGGTGCAGAAACTGCAGTCGCAAATTGCCGAATTTATTGATTTTTCCGACGCAAACTGTGGCGCGGAAGTGGTTAATAATCTCGAGTGGATGCAGCAGGTTAATGTGCTCGATTTCTTGCGAGATATCGGCAAGCATTTTTCTGTAAATAATATGGTGAATAAAGAGTCTGTAAAGCAGCGCCTGCATCGCGAGGGAGAGGGTATATCGTTTACCGAGTTCAGCTATATGATTTTGCAGTCTTACGATTTTGCCGAGCTATTTCGTCGCTACAATTGTAGCGTGCAAATCGGCGGTTCCGACCAGTGGGGCAATATTACTGGCGGTGTCGATTTAGCCCGCCGCTTGCACGGCGGTCATGTTTTTGGCTTAACTCTGCCGCTGGTAACCAAAGCTGATGGCGAAAAATTCGGGAAAACAGCTAGCGGTAGTGTATGGCTGGATGCCGCAAAAACCTCGCCTTATATGTTTTACCAATTTTGGTTGTCTACCGCCGACAGCGACGTATATAAATTCCTGCGTTACTTTACCTTTCTATCGCTGGAGCAAATCGCTGACATCGAGGCGCAAGACCAAGCGAATCAAGGTAGACCCCAAGCGCAGAGCGTTTTAGCAAAAGAAGTCACCGAGTTAGTGCATGGCAAAGAGGGTTTGGTGGCCGCACAGCGCATTACCCAATCGATGTTCAGCGGCGACTGGAGCGAGATCAGTGAGGCGGATTTGATGCAGCTTAAACTGGATGGATTACCTTCCAGTGATTTGCTTGAGCAGTCCAATCTTGCGGAAAAACCCCTCACCACCCTGCTAACCGAGATGGGCATGGTGAAAGCGGGCAGAGAGGTGAAAGATGCCTTGGGGCGCGGGGCGGTGGTTGTGAATGGTGAGGTGAAGCACGCTGAGGACAACCTCAAGGCTCACGAAATTTTTGCTCGAGAAAAATCGCTCTATGGCCGCTATTTTCTTATTAAGCTCGGAAAAAAGAAAAACCATTTGGTGGAGTTGATATAGAGTTGTCTACCCAGCTACTAGCTACTCGCTACTGGCTCTTGCCACCCGTTAAACCGCCACTTGCTATAGTAGCTAGTAGCTAGTACTCAGTGTTAAGCGCAGCTTGAGAGTCTCGCTTTAGTCATTTTGTTTTTAACGAGTGCAGCACGCAGCTGTGTAAATTGAACAATTTGCATTATAAATTAATATCTGTTGCTGTAAGCTGCATTTGAAATAATAGCCCATTGTATTCAGATCGCTTAGCAGCAGCGCCGTTGATGTTAAGTCTATTGGGCGGTGTCGGCGGTGTTTGTTAAATGCTATACCCGTAGCGTTTGATATTTAGGTGTTAGGAGTGCGTCAATTTTTGTTATTGGCAAGGCGCGGCAACGCAGAATAGCCAGTCTATTTAAGGCGGAGCAACACCGCCAAGGACAAAAAGTGGCGTGCTCATGAGGCCTAAATATCAAACGCTACGGGTATATGTACTGGCGTTGTGTTCAAGTTAGCCATTCGTTAGTGTTAAATTTTAAGTTTATGCTGATGGCTTGGCCGCCGCCATCGTTAAGTATTTGCTGCGTTCAATAGTCATTAAGATCTCATCATGGCTTGCAGAACGGGCAAAACCAAACAAGTAAAATAAAAAAGACTCGCTCGAAAACAGCCCTGCGTTTCCCCCTTAACCACATTAACCATAACTATTATATTGTGGAGTTGCGTCAATGAATACAATAGAAATTCTTTTGTTCGTCATCGCTGTTACCGGTGTCATCGGATTTGGTCTGTGGCAAGGTCGCAGTGCGGTCAGCGATGAGTCTGGTGCTGCCAGTGGATATTTTTTGGCCGGTCGACACCTAAGCTGGTATTTGGTGGGGTTTTCGTTGATTGCCGCCAACATCTCTACCGAGCAATTTGTCGGTATGTCCGGCAAAGCTGCCGATTGGCTGGGCATGGCTATTGCCTCCTACGAGTGGTTTGCCGCTATTACCCTGATCTTCGTGGCTTTCGTATTTTTGCCTAAGTTTCTTAAAACCGGTATTTACACCGTGCCCGAGTTTCTCGAATACCGGTTTGACCCTTTTTCTCGCACGGTGATGGCGGTTGCGACTTTGGTGATCCTTGTCGGGGTGCCCACCGCATCGGTCATTTTTTCCGGTGCCAAGGTTATTTCGGGCTACTACCCCGGTGTACCGATTCTCGGCAGTTTAAGCGCTTCTTGTTGGTTAATTGCCATTTTGGCGGCTGGCTATGTTTTTGTGGGCGGTCTGAAAGCCTGCGCTTGGACTGATCTTATTTGGGGGGCTTCGCTCATTGTTGGCGGTGCCATCGTCGCCTGGTTAGCCTTTGATGCCCTGGCGACAGCCGATGCAGGCAGTTTGGCGGCCACGGCAGTGTTAAAAGATGTCGATGCTAATCAGCTAAGCCAAGCTGGTGCTTGGGAGCGCTTCATATTGCTCAACGAAGGGAGTGCCGCGCAGGGTGGCAAGCTGCACATGGTGCGCCCCTTAGATGATGCGGAAATTCCCTGGTCTGCACTCATTGTGGGTTTATGGATACCGAATTTTTTCTATTGGGGCTTCAACCAGTACATCGTGCAGCGCACCTTGGGTTCCCGCTCTTTGGCGGAAGGGCAGAAAGGCATTGTATTTGCGGCTTTTCTGAAGCTGCTTATTCCCTTTGTGGTGGTGATACCGGGTATCTTGGCTTTTAACCTCTACTACCAGCAAATGGCATTGACCAGCGGCGGCTACGATTATGATGCCGCCTTTCCCACCTTGTTGCGCAACTTGATTAAGCCTTATCCCTGGATAAGTTGGTTTGTGCTCGCGGCGATTTTTGGAGCAATAGTTAGTTCCTTGGCTTCAATGCTCAACTCGGCTTCCACCATCGCCACTATGGATTTGGTGAGGAAATTTGCCCCGGGCGTGAAGGAGGCGAGCTTGCCGCTGGTTGGCCGCGCTTTTGTACTGGTGTTTGTAGTGATTGCCGCTCTTATCGCCCCCTCTTTGGCGGCGCCGCAGTTTGGGGGTATTTTCACCTTTATCCAGGAATTCCAAGGTTTTATCAGTCCGGGGGTGATCGCGATCTTCTTTTTTGGTCTGCTCGTGCCGCGGGCACCGCGCTTTCTCGGCTGGAGCGGGATTTTACTCAACGCCGTTCTATACGGCTTGTTCAAATGGTGGTTGGCCGATGAAATTGTAGCAGCGGGCCTTTGGTTTTCGGATGAAATTTCGTTCCTTGATCGCATGGCCATTTGCTGTTTCTTGGTTTGTGTATATTGCGGGCTGATGACGCTTATCAAGCCTCTATCGGAGCCGGTAAAGATGCCCGTCAACGAAAATATGGATATGCGCTCTTCGCCCACGGTTAAATTGTTTGCCGGGCTGGTTGTCGTTCTCACCGCGGTGTTGTATGTGGTTTTTTGGTAACTTGCCCCCCGTTGCGTTAAATAAAATAGCTTAAATCGGGCTGAATTTATGTGGACCTGTGGCTTGTTCACACATAGAGCCAGGTTATTGTTTGCCCGTATTAAAATCGCTTATCGGGCAGGCTGGCGAGGCGTTTTTTTAGGCTGAAAATTATTTTTTAATTATTTTTAAATAATAGTTGCCATAAGGCTTTAGATGCGTATAATGCGCAACCTCACTAAGGCCAAGCGCCTTTATCTACGAGTTGCAAAACTCCTAGAAAGCTCTTTAACAAGTTATACAAGCAATGCGTGTGGGCACTTGTGGGTTGATGATGTGTCAGCTTTGAAGCACTTTAACGAGTGTGTAGGAGCAATTAATTATCAGCGACAAGTGACCTAACAATTCATTACGTTGAGTTTGTTTAGAGGCAACTTTAAAC
>JAHQVY010000137.1 GCA_019634095.1 Cellvibrionaceae bacterium | reverse complement strand
GCAGAGAAAAGCCCGGGAGACAACTCTTTTCTCTCCGGTCTGCGCCAGGTTAATGGTGAACCCTCCGCGGCGCAACTCGATCCACTAGCAGGCTTGGGCGGCGGTGATCGCAGCGAAATTGCCTGGGATAGCGATGAAGACTGGTGGCGCTCCGAGAGTGAAGCTGATAACGTGCCGCTGGATCGCCATGCCATCGATGTTAAGCCTAAAATGCCGTCACCGCCGATTCAGCCAAAGCGCAAGCCACCGCTTCCCGAGCCGGTCGCGCCGCCGCAAAAGCCCGCAGAAGACAATCCCTTCGAAGCCTCTGCGGCCCTGGTACAGGGCGAGTTAAGCGATACGTCTGAAATCTTAGACAGCGTCGGCGCGTCCTCGGATGCAGCAAGGTCGGCTTTCCCGCAAATTCCCGCAACCCCGCCGGCGGAAGCGCCGCAAATGCCGCACGTACCCTTGGAGCCTAAGCCTGCGGATCCGGTACCGCCGCAAGTTGCGCAAACCCCTCCGCAGCAGCCCCTGTTTCCAGGGATCAGCAATACTGGGCCAGCCAGAGCTGGCGTTGCTGCAGAACCAGGCTCGGCCCACCACACTGCGGATTTACAAAATGTCAAAGCTCTGGCTCAATCCCTGGGTTTGGGGAATATGGAGGAGCAACAACTGCAGCAATTATTGCCCGAGGCGGGGGCCATTATTGAAGAGTGTATTTCGCGCCTAATGGATTTGATGCGCGCCAGGGCGTCAGTTAAGAATGAACTGCGCGTTGCCCAAACGATGATTCAGTTGCAAGACAACAATCCCTTGAAATTCAGTGTCACACCTCAGGATGCGATTCTGGCGATGTTCGGCAATTCGAATTCGGCCTATATGTCGCCTACGGAGGCAGTGAAAGACAGTTTTAACGACTTGTCAGATCACCAAATGGCAGTGCTCAGTGGTATGCGTGCCGCCTATGAATATATGCTGCGGCAATTTTCGCCCAAAATGCTTGAGCGGCGACTCAATATTAAGTCCAGCCACGTTATTCTCAGTAAAAACGCTAAGAAGTGGGAGGCCTATGAAAAGCTTTTTGAGAGCCTACAAAAGGACCCCGAGAACACTTATCACCGGTTTTTTGGCGATGAATTTTCCAGTGCATACGAAGAGCAGTTGGGAAAGTTAAAAAATTCTCGACAGCTAAAGCGCCGCGACTCTTAGAGGCGCGCTTTTAACATTTAACATATAGATGTTCGATTGGATGTTCGATTTTAATGGCTTCAAACACAACAAACACAAGGGGAGGATGATGAAGATCCTATTGATATTTCGCTGGTTACTGATTAGTTTTTCGCTGGGCTTGGTTTTGGGCTGCCAGCCAACTCGACGGGTATTGAACTTCGATACCAGTGTTGAATTGCAATTTTCAACATCAAACATGGTGAATCCTGATCGAGACGGTCGCGCCTCCCCAGTGATCGTTCGGGTTTACAAGTTAGCGGATGAGCGCCAGTTTTCACGGGAAGATTTTCTAAATCTTTACGAGGATGCCGATAATCGCCTGGGCAAGGATTTGCTTGGCACCGTTGTGCTCAAAGAGCTGGCGCCTGGCGAGTCTCGCAAAGAGCGCATCGAGCTCGAGCCCAAGGTGAAATACGTGGGTTTGCTGGCTGAGTTTATCCGTTATCAAGATGCGCAATCGATTCAGTTGGTGTCTATTGTCGATCACAAAACCACCAAAGTATCCGTCAGCCTTTCCGGAACTCAGTTGCGCGTTAAAAAACTCTAAATCCCTAGATGACCGCGTATTTGTCTAATGTATTCATTTGCTCTAGCTAATTATCAAGGACCATTCGATGTCAGCGAACAATAAAGTTATTTGGTCCGAGGGAATGTTTCTCCGACCACAGCATTTTCAACAACAAGATCGCTATGTAGAGCGAATTTTAGAAGCCCGCACCAGCGTGTTAGCACCCTTTGCTTGGGGGGTGCAGGAATTGGCGATCGACAGTGAGCCGCTCTCACTGGGGAAAGTGTCGGTATCGCGTGTGAAGGCGATTTTCCCCGATGGCACTGGCATACTTGCTCCCGAGGCTGAAGATTTACCGGAAGTGCTCGATGTGCCTCTGAATATACAGGATGAAATTGTGTACCTGTGTGTACCCTTGAAGCGTCCCGGCTCCCAGGAATCGGTGAGAGATCAAGAGGATGCGCCTCAGGCGCGTTATCAAACCTTCAATTTTGATGCCCGCAACAGTTCGTCTCGCTCTGGTGAAACCGCGCGCATCCAAATTGGCAAATTGCGTGTTTGCCTGAAATTGGCCTCTGAGGACCGCAGTGGCTACGCCTGTATCGGTATCGCACGCATCGTCGAGCGCCAGCAGGACAAACCGGTTCAGCTAGATACCAGCTATATTCCGCCAGCGCTGCAAACTGAGGTTTCCACCGAAATTAAGTCATATATAGAAGAGATCAAAGGTTTAATACAACAGCGAGGCGAGTCGCTGAGCCATCAACTGTCCGACAGCGGCAGGGCGGGTTCGGCGGAAGTGGCCGACTACATGCTGCTGCAGGTGATCAATCGGGTTGAGCCAATGATTCTGCAAATGGCTAACCAGCCCATGTTGCACCCTTACTTTCTTTACATAGAGTTGCTGCAGCTAGCTGGGGAGCTATCCACCTTTACCGCCAGTAATAAGCGCCCGCCACCTATGCCCCCCTACGCTCATGACAACTTGCAACAGACCTTCGCCACACTGTTTTCGGTTCTGCGCAACTGTTTGAGCATGGTGTTGGAGCGCACGGCGATTTCGCTGAACTTGGTGGAGCGCAAGTTCGGCATTTTTGTGGCGCCGGTTACCGATCCTTCTCTGCTCGGTTCCGCCAGTTTTGTGGTGGCGGCAAAAGCCGATTTACAGGGCGAAGTACTGCGCAGCCGCTTTCCCTCGCAGGCAAAAGTGGCCCCCGTTGAAACCATTCGCGAACTGATAACGACCCAATTGCCCGGCTTGCGCTTGCGCCCACTGCCGGTGGCGCCGCGTCAGATTCCCTACCACGCCGGTTTTGCGTATTTCGAAATAGATCGCAGTGGCAAGCTGTGGCAGAACATGCAAAAGTCGGGTGGCTTTGCCGTGCATTTGGGCGCTGACTTTCCCGGCTTGGTAATGGAGCTGTGGGCGATTAGAAACTGAGGAATGACAAAGCATGGGCAATAACAACAATTCCGGTGGAGACGGTGATCGCACCGTTATTATCCCCACACCCGGTGCTGCAAGGCAGCCAAATTTATCTCAGCCTGCGACACCCGTTCAGTCGCGGCAAAGCCCGGACCCTTTAGTACAGCCGGCGGGGGATTTTGCTGCGCCTTTGGAGGTGGAACAGGGGCTCAACCCGCTGGTGGCCGCCGCCTCAACCCTTTTAACTGTGGCGATAAAGCTGCGCAGTACCATGCAACACAACAATCCACCCCAGCTGCACAAGCAGCTTACTGAAGAAATTCGCAACTTCGAACTCAAAGCAAAGAACTCGACCACCAATCAAGATTCGGTTTTGGCGGCGCGCTATTTACTGTGTACCGTGGTCGACGAAATAGTACTCAGCACTCCCTGGGGCGCGGGTAGCGGTTGGAGTCAACACTCGCTGCTTAGTTTGTTTCACAAAGATATTTCCGGTGGCGAAAAATGTTTCGATGTGCTGCGCAAGCTGCTGGAAACCCCGAGTAAGCACTTGGATTTATTGGAGCTGTTTTACCTGTGCTTGAGCTTGGGTTTTCGGGGTAAATACAAACTGGTGCAGCGGGGTCAAGAGCAGTTAGAGCAAATTAGAGATAACCTGTTTCGCACTGTTGAAAAACTGCGCGGTGAAATGGAGCGAGATCTCTCTCCCCGTTGGCGGGGGCTTTACAACCGCAAGCGCAATTTGGTTCAGTTCGTTCCCCTCTGGGTGATCGCCAGCTGTGTCTTCGCTGCGCTGGTCGTCAGCTACTCTGGCTTTCGCTGGTGGCTCTACGCATCCACCGAGCCCACAGTGCAGCAAGTTGAGTCGCTCAGCTCTGAGCCCTAATTATTTCCACTATGAAAACACTAAAGCGCGGCGCAAGTTCGCATGCGGGCGCTTGGAGAAAGAAATAAATGAGACGCGTCGTGGCATTTTTTACTAATCGCTGGGTAATCGGCATCATCGGTCTGCTCGCGATTTCGCTATTGATTTGGTTTGGCGCTAATTACATTAAGTTTGGCGAGGACAACGCCACAATCGGCGGTGGAACGCGCGCACTTATTATCATCGTCATTTGGTCCTTCTGGCTGGCTTGGAATATTAGTCGCTGGGTTTTCGAGCGCAAACAGAACGACAAGCTGTTGACTAACATGAAAGAAGCGGAGCAGGAGGCGGCGGTCAATCCCGATGAGCAGCGTTCTCAGGAAGAAATTCAAGCCATTTCAAATCGTTTTCGCGAGGCCATGGATACCCTGCGCAAATCGCGGTTTAAATCCTCTAGGGGTGAAGTTTCTCTTTACCAATTGCCTTGGTACATTATTGTTGGGCCCCCGGGTTCTGGCAAAAGTACTGCGCTGGTGAATTCGGGCCTGCAGTTTCCGCTAGCCAACAATCTGGGAAAGGAGGCTCTGGGCGGGGTAGGAGGTACGCGAAACTGTGATTGGTGGTTCACCAATGAAGCGGTGCTGATTGATACGGCAGGTCGTTATACCACCCAAGACAGTCACCGGGTGGTGGATAACTCCGCGTGGAGCGGCTTCCTGAATTTGTTGAAGCGCTATCGTAAACGTCGGCCAATCAACGGCGCCATTGTTGCTATCAGCCTGCAGGACCTGATGACCCAAACTGCCGAGCAACGCAGCTTTCAGGCGAAAACCATCCGCACCCGCATCAATGAGCTGCAGGTGCAATTGGGTATCCGGTTTCCGGTGTACCTCACCTTTACTAAGTGCGATTTAGTCGCGGGTTTTAGCGAATTTTTCGACAACTTGTCTCAGGCTGAACGAGAGCAGGTTTGGGGGCTGAGTTTTGCCGCCGAGGCCAGCCCGGAGGTCGGTGCAGACTTGGCTTGCTTCGTCGACGAATTTGACCAGCTGATTCAGCGTTTGAATCAGCGCATGCTGTGGCGGGTGCACAATGAGCGCGATATTCAAAAACGCTCGCTGCTGCAGGGGTTTCCCGCGCGTATGGAAGCGATGAAAAATTTGGTCGACGATTTTTTGCAGCAGGCGTTTGCGCCAAACAATTACGATGTGGTCCCCATGTTAAGGGGGGTATATTTTACCAGTGCGACTCAAGAGGGAAGTCCCATCGATCGCATGATGGCGGCGGTGAGTGCCAATTTCGGACTGGATCGAGAAGCGCTTAAAAGCCAGACTAACCGCGGCAAAAGTTACTTTTTAAATTTGCTGCTCAAAGAGGTTATTTTTCCCGAATCGGAATTGGTGGGCGTCAATCGCAAGCTGGAAAAAAACATGCTGTGGCTGCGGCGCGGAGCCTTTGCTGGTTTGGGGCTGTTGTTCTTGGCTACCTTGCTACTGTGGTTTGGCAGCGTCACGCGCAATAAAATTTACATGGGGCAAGTGGAAGATTACATTGCCCAGTTTCGCGAGACGCGTAAAAACATCACTGTGGATAATCGCGATTTCGACAAGACCCTAAGCGCACTGGAGCCCCTGAATTTAGCGTCCCAGGTCTACGATCAAGAGCAGCACCCTTGGTTGAGCAATGTCGGGCTCTACGACGGGCGTGTCGACAAGGCCGCAGACGAGCTTTACGCCAATCAACTCGACGCCCTGTTTTTGCCCAATCTCAAAGCCAGCCTTGAGCATCAAATGCGCACCCTAAAAGGCGATGATGAAAGCCTGTTCGATACCTTAAAAGTGTATTTAATGTTTTTTGATAGCGAGCGGCGAGAAGACAGAGCGATTCAGAGTTTTATGGGCCTGCATTGGGAAAATCAATTTCCCAATGAACCCAGTAAACGGGCCGCGCTCAATGCTCATTTGGGATCGATGCTGCAACGTGAAAACTTGCCGGAAAGCTTTGCGCCAGATCTTGCATCAATAGAATCCGCGCGGCGCAAATTGCGCAGTTTAGGTAAAGCTCAGCGTTTGTACAATCGCGCTAAAAATTCTGATTTGTTTTATGCGCAGCGGGATTTATTCGCCGAGCTCGGCAGCGATGCGGCGACGGTGTTTACCTTAAATCGCAGCGATCCAGCCTACACCATGCCGGTATTTTTCACGCTCGAGGGCTATAAGTCCCTGGACTTTTCCGACGAATCGCCTTTCATCAGCAATTACTCCACAGACAGCTGGGTTTTCGGCGACGAGGAGCCCGAGGAGGGTATCAGCGAAAAGGATCGCGCCAGCTTAGCTGAGGAAATGAAAAACATTTATCTGACTGAATACGAGGAAACTTGGCGCCGTTTTCTGGCTAAATTCGATCTTGTGGGATTGCGAAGCACCAACAACGCCATCGCACTGCTAGATATTATGGCCGACCCATCGCGCTCTCCTCTGCGCCGCATCGTTGAGCTCACCGCAGAGAACACCCTGTTAACCCCCAAGCCAAAGTCAAAATTTGACGCCAAGGGGGTGCCCATTCCATTAGGTTCGAACACTCAGAAATTGGTGGGTGCCGCTTCGGAACGCTTAGGCAAGCCCTACGAACCCACTAAGGTTGACCAGCGGTTTAACAAATTGCACCGCATTGCACAAATCGAAGAAGGACGGCCGGCAGAAATTCAGGAATATCTCGATGCTGCCCAAGCGGTACGAGAATACCTTTTGGAGATTGACGGCGCGGCGGATGGCGATGCAGCCTCCTTTGATGCTGCCAAAAATCGATTTAGCGGGGCTAACGATGCGATTCGCAAGTTGCGAGTCAAAGCCGCCAGTGCACCTTCACCGGTGAATCGTTGGTTGAGCGATATTGCCGATGACACTTGGTCTATTGTTGTGGCTCGGGCCCAAAAACATGTTAACTTGCAGTGGCGCGAGCAAGTACGCTCAGTATATAACCGCAGCATCGCCAACCGCTATCCCATGGTGAAGGGGAAGTCTTCCGAGGTCGCCGCCAGCGAGTTCAGTGCATTCTTTGGCCCCTCTGGTGTGGAGCAAAGCTTTGTTAACGAGTACGTGAGTCCCTTTGTCGATACCAAACGCTGGCAGGCGAAAACCCTCGATGGTAGGCAGTTGTCTTTTAGCAAATCTTCCTTGACCCAGTTTCGTCGGGCCAGCAATATTCGCGCTGCGTTTTTCCGCTCGGGAGGCTCTGCGTCTATGCGTTTTAGAGCAGTGCCCACTAAATTAGATTCCGGTGTGCGCATCTTCAATTTGGAAATTGGCGATTCGCGCATCACTTATTCACATGGCCCCCCCTCGCCGAAAGATATCGTTTGGACGGCGGGCGAAGACAGTCGAGCTCGGGTAATTTTCGAAGATTTGAACGATACGATTCACCGCGCGCACTATGAGGGCGACTGGGCCTGGCTGCGACTTTTGGATGCATCAGAGGTTAAAACTGCGTCGAACCGCGGAGTGCGCTTGGTAACCTTTAATAAAAATGGCCGTTCCGCCACCTACCGGATGACGGCGAGCACGTCGATAAACCCGTTCGATCGCGGCTTGTTAAGCAACTACCGCGTTGGCGAATCACTTTGAGAGGACTTAGCGTGAGCGATAAACTCGGCGTATTTGGGAAAATACCTGCCCACGGAGACTTTATTCAACGCAACGTGGATAGCGCTTTTTTAGCTCCTTGGGATGAGTGGCTGCAACGCTGCGTGACATCGAGTAAGGAAATACTCGATTACCGTTGGCTCGATGTATACCTCACTAGCCCAATTTGGCGCTTCGTACTCACTGCCGGTGTAGTGGATAAACGCTGTTGGGCGGGAATTTTGTTGCCCAGCGTCGATAGTGTGGGGCGCTACTTTCCTCTGAGTATTGTGTTGCCGCTGCCAGAGAATACTAACGTGTTCATGTTTCAAATGGATAATGAACTGTGGTTTAGCCGTATCGAAGAAGCCGCTTTGAGTACCTTGAACAACAGTTTAGAAGTTGATGAATTATTGGAGGCGCTGCGCTTTTCCAGGGAGCACCTAACCCCGGCCCCTGCAGTGAAAACCAAACCTGTTTTGGAAGAAGGGGCTAGAATTGCCGTCGGTCGCAGCGGAGATATTCGAACCAGTTACCCGAATTTATTGCTGGCACTATTTGAAAAGCAGTTTTCAAGTTACAGTTTGTGGTGGAGCCTGGGTTCGCAAATGATGCCGGCGACTAACTTCACTACGCCGGCCCTACCTCAACCCAATCGTTACAGCGCCATGCTCGACGGCAGCTGGTTTGGCCAAATGAGCTGGTAGTGCCTTGCCTCGGCAATGGGGCCCAGCCAATCATATATTTTTTGCAGATCACACTTTTTTTGGAGCGTAATT
>JAHQVY010000017.1 GCA_019634095.1 Cellvibrionaceae bacterium | reverse complement strand
TGAACTGAAATTAAAGCGTTTTTTCAATTTTTCGACTGCACCCGCAGAGTGACTACGAATTGGCCGAAAAAGTTAAAAAAATTCACTCTAATTTCAGCCCCTTGGACGCCCTCGCTACGATCCAACTGATTAATTTAGGATCATCGAAATAATAAATGGCTAGCTAAGTTTCTTAGGGTAAATAAGTTGATAGTCGACCACGCGGCTATTTTCCGCATTAGGCAAATCTGCGTCATTCAGCTGCGCACGCTTTACTGCAAACACCTCTTCAACGCCTTGTTGCAAAAATGCTGATTCACACGCTAACACCGTATCGCACAAATAATTATTGCAAATATCCGAGCGCATTTCTCTGGATAGCGCGCAACCCTTAGCTGTATGGTTAACACATGAATGTTCAATACTTGCTGTGGGCAAACACGATAAATACATATTTAGCACTTCATTAACGCCCCATTCAGGGTGCTGGTCCAACAGTTTTCTGATTGTTAATGCCGAAATAAAACCGTGATTTTTGCCTGAAGCACAGCAGTAGCCTTTACACAAAGCGCAAACCTGGCTGCAAATGTGTTGCGTGGCCTCGTCATTGTTTTGCGCCAACCTTTGCTGCAACAAGTTACTGGCATCGAGGTTTCTGTCTTCGGAAATTTCATTGGCATTCGAAAAGGCCATGGCTTCCGATATAACTTGGCGCAAGTGCTGCAGGTAGTCATCTCGGCGAGCCTTAGAAAGCGGCTCACACTGCGTATTTGCAACTGGCAAGGTAACAATAGGGGTAGATGTTTTGCTAGTTGTATCTGCATATTCGGGCAAGCTTTGCAGAAGCTTTAAATTCTCTACAGCCTCCTGTTCAATACGCTGCTGCTGTTTGCGTTTATTGTCCATTTCTTCGCGTCGTTTTTCACGATGCATAGCTCGCTGTATTTCTAGCTGAGCGAGAAATAACGACCTTGGAACCCCAGCCTCGCGCAACAAAAAATGGCGGCACGATTGCGAACCACAAACCAACCGCCCATTTATTTGTTGATAATTGGCCTGCGCTGGCGGAATTTCAATTTCGCACACATAGCATTGAGTAAGTGGCATCCATTTCTCCATTTGTCTGTATTGGTAACATATACCCGTGGCGTCGCAGCCAGCCTAAGCAGAAAAATTACTGCGAGAACTAAAAGCACGGCTGGCGAGCTGTAAATTTGCGTTACAACCGTAAAAACGAAATTATCCCCTGGGTAAAACAATCGATTTAATTAAACCTATATTATGGAGCAGGTTAAATGATTGTGGTAAATTTTTTCGATGGGGGGCGACCAAGGCAATATGTTATATTGAGTGAGCGCTAATAAAATAGTTTTTCCAAAAATTGAAGAAGCTTGGCAAGCACCATTTATCATTACCGGCGCCAACTCTAAATAATTGCCGACAGAGAATAAACCAGCGGTGGAGTAAGTAAACTGATCGATTCAGGGGGCCTGCGATACCCATCTATGAAGGGCTTGAGCTGTATGATGGAAAGGGCCGTTTATCCCCCACCCGCCTGGAGTATACGCTTTTTATTTATGTACGAAGTTCGCGGGCAACTTTTTACAAAGATGCCAATTGGCCACCTAAGCCGAAATAACAATCTAGTTGCGCCCCGACACCTACCACAGCACGAAAAGCCAAGCTGTGTTCTACTGAAGTAGAGGACACGACAATCT
Source organism: Cellvibrionaceae bacterium (assembly GCA_019634095.1). Classification (GTDB taxonomy): domain Bacteria; phylum Pseudomonadota; class Gammaproteobacteria; order Pseudomonadales; family Cellvibrionaceae; genus JAHQVY01. The sequence goes on along the minus strand of JAHQVY010000017.1, from coordinate 9,363 downwards.
GATTTGGCAGGGCTATATCAAACGATTGCTCCAAGTTGAGTATTGGTTGATTCCTAAGCTTATCAACCACAAGTTTAAGCGTTGCCTTTAGCTTGTAATCCCGATTTAACAAACGCCTTTCTCTTCGAAGACTTTCTTACGCTTAAGCCGGGGTTTGTCCTTGTAACTTATCGTGATTTTCAATCACCAGATCGCTTAAAAAATCTGCCAATACCCGGGCGCGTCTCGATTGGGCTATATCGGTCTGAATGACAAGATAAATCGGTTGATCGAGACCAATGTCCGGCGCCAAGCAAATGAGGCCGGCGTTTGCGGCAAGAAAGTGTGGTAACACAGCAATACCGAGCCCCGCCGTTGCCGCTGCAATTTGACAAGAGAGCGATGTGGTGGTTATGGCTGGCGGGCGCCCCCGTAAAACGCGCTCTATCCATTTAGCGGCGGCGAGGTGGGATTGCATTTCATTCCAGCTGATAAAAGCGTCGTTTTCAAAATTATCGACATTACGTCGCGCCGCTCTCTTTTCCACATAGCTTCCACTGGCATACAGACCAAAACCCAGTGTGCCTAATCTTCGGAAGTTAATATTTCCACGCTCAGGTTTTACCATGCGAATAGCCAGGTCGGCATCTCGCTGGTGAAGATTGACAGTATTAATATCTGTCACCAGCTCAATTAGCAGGTTGGGGTACTGTTCTATAAATTTAGGCAGTGCTGGAAGAATTAACGCGGAGGCAAGGTTTTCTGCCGTTGCCAGGCAAACTCTCCCAGAAACGGTTGCGTGCACTTCGGCGCCAGCCGTAAATGCAAGCGCAGATGCTTCCATGGCTTCCGCTTTGTCGATAAGCTGCTTGCCATCCTGTGTTAATTGATAGCCTGTCTGTTGACGCACAAAAAGCGGCATTTTCAGTGCGGCTTCCAAACGATCGATACGTCGAGATAGCGTTGCTATCCCGATATTTAAAGACGCTGCAGCGGCGCTTAAGGTTCCGCAACGGGCCACAGCCAAGAATGCGCGCGAATCGGTTTGTGCGAAGTGAGCGCTGAAACATTGCGACGCGCTCACGCGATACATCCGGTAACGGCAGTACAGACAGAGTACTCGCTTTGGGCCCGGGATGTTGAAGAGGTAATCTTGCCAACCTGCCGTGAGCTAGGTATTGGTTTTGTGCCTTATTCGCCGCTTGGCCGCGGTTTTCTGACAGGGCGTTTTCAGGCACGCAAGGAACTTCAGTCCGGCGATTTTCGTGCAAATCTACCCCGTTTCTCTGATAGTGCTTTACATACCAACCGACGTATTGCACAGGCCATTGGAGAGTTTGCTGTTCGCAAGAACTGCACTCTCGCCCAACTGTCTCTCGCATGGCTGTTATCGAAAGGTAAGGATATCGTCCCAATCCCTGGAACCAAGCAGATTCGCTATCTCGAGGAAAATGCGGCGGCGGTCGATATCACATTGACAGATGTAGAGCGTCTCGCGCTGGAATCCGCGATTGATAAATTGCCGGTACAGGGAGCACGCTATACGGAAGAAGGTATGAAAGGCGTCGACGTATGACTACACAACCGAAATCGGAACGTTTGAACCATGCGCTTGCGTTATTGAAGAAGCTTGCACACGCTGCGTCAAAAAAAGCGGGTTCAATAAAATGGAGGCTCAAGTACCCTATTAACGTAAACACTGTTATAGCGGCGGCGCGATGCATGTGCGGCCACAGCCGAGGGTACGAGATCAAGTTAAAATCAGCCAAACCTCGTTGGCAACAACTTTCTTGAAAAACACCAACGGTCTGCGCTGCGCTCCGCAGCCGCCCCCACCAAACCAAGCTGTTTCGCCGTAGGCATTCGCTAGTAGTTAACGATTAACTTGGATACAATATCACCATTAAAGGGTAATCTTCCTACAGACCGGGTTTCACCCCATAAGTTGGCGCCCATACCGGACACACACAAATCGCTGTAGCCGACATTTTTTACGCCGCTATTTACTGCGCTTATTAGCACCAACGGCTGGTAAAAAATGCGGCTAAGTAAAAACGTTAGAAGAGAAAAATGACTCCAGGCATTAATGTAGTAATAAAAAACAAAACAGCACATAAGGTTCACGAATATGCACATGACTCATCATGCGAATCATATGGCTCAGAGGCAGCACAAAAATTAGGCGTGCCAGAAGCCCGTGTATTTAAAACCTTAGTCGTAAGTCTTAGCAACAAGGAACTCGCTGTTGGCGTAATCCCAGTATCATCCGCTTTAAGCATGAAAAAAATTGCTAAGGCCGCAGGCGCAAAAAAAGCTGAAATGGCAGCCCCTTCGGACGTTGAGAGATCTACGGGTTATGTTTTGGGCGGCGTTAGTCCGCTAGGCCAAAAAAAGAGATTAAAAACTATTATCGATGCCTCCGCAGCAGCTTATGAAACCATTTATGTAAGTGCGGGTAGGAGAGGCTTAGAAATAGAATTGAACCCCAATGATTTAAACCGCTTGGTTGACGGAAATTTTTCTGAAATATCGCAGTAGGCGCACATTTAACAAAACGCTTATCCAGGTAACTATTACTGTGCTCGTTATTATCGAAATACTCGGATATTTATAATCTTAACAAACAACCCCCCAACACAATACCTTGGCCGACACTTCACCATCACCGCCTTCCATTTAAATCACTTTGCCGCACTATTTTTTGCATTTCTCCATACGCGCATGGAATGGTTGCAAGCTCGCCTTGCTAACAGACTTACCCATCAAAGCTGGTTGATCGCAAGCCCCTTAGCTAAAACCGTCGCTTACCCAGCATTTCACCCTCACAGCTTATGCACCAAAACGGAGTGCACAATCTTGTTTGGTGCCACAAATTATAGTATTGAGGAGTAACGCCATAACAAGGCAACGCTGTCTAACTTTTTTTGGGTTGCTTTTTTTGGTTCCTTGTTTTTCGATTTAACAATACACGACCGTAAAATAGTCCACTCCAAAGGCGCAGCTATTTGGGGTTTTAGTAATAGATTCAATATAAAAAAAATAAAAGGAGTGAATTAATGAGATATTTTTTAATTATTTTCGTTGCTGTGCTGGCGGTGGGATGTACTGCGCCGAGCTTAAAAATTGACGTGCCCAATCTGGCTGAGTCTTCGTTTTTGCTGGTCGAGGACCTGCGTCCTCCGACAGAAAAGGAAAATAAGGCATTTAGCTATTCCATTACTAGCGGAGCATACGGAATATATCGCCGTGGTGACAAGCTAATCGACCCAAGTCCAGTGCGTCTTTTACAGCATGAAATATATAAAAAATACGCTAGCGAAAGTAGTTTTCCCAAAGTCAAAGTGCATCACCTTGTGGTATATAATAATCTAAAATCAGCGCTGCGTAAATCGGCTACAGGGGGGATTCTAGGTGGTGTGGTGGGTGCCCTTATAGTAGCTGGCAATCAGAAACACGGCATTGATGTAGTCGCTAACTTAACCACCGAAGAAGAGTTCAATTCATTTGAAAAGGAGTATCAGCGTGCATTGTACACCCAAGAACAGAACCCCAATAAAGTTAGTGTTAATAAGGTTTACTTGGAAGCAGAACTCGATGGCAAACGTACATTTATAATGACAATGACGCCAGTGGAACTGCCTAAGGAAGTAGATAAAAACTCTCACGTATCCGCAATCGAAACGGCGATCGCTTATTTCCTTGATCAATACTGATGAAGTTCGGTATCTCTAATTGGTAGTCGGGAGTGTTTAACTCCCAGCCCTTACTTCAGCAATCAAGCGATACCCCGGTTCATAACAGGGTAGTAAGCATTTTCGCATTCTTTTCTGAGTGGTCTAGGCATAATAATGAATTTATCCTTTAGCCCTAAAAATATTAATATGATGTCTACCCCCTTATTATCTTAAGCTCTTTTTTATCATTATTTTTCCAATAAAAAAGGTTGTTTCAAGAAAATAGTGGCCCCTCCTGCTAATTCGTTGCCGCCTAAGCCACAAAGAATAGACGCCTGAATTATTAATACGCAAAACATTCTCTATTATGCGATGGCACATTCTTAAGCCAGAAGCCTTTAGATACAAGACTTGTAGAAGTTAAGACAGCCCAGGCATTTGGCAAATTTATATTTACCGGAAAGGGATGGCAGTGGTATTTTTCAGGCATTCAAGCGTCGGGAACGCTTGCATAGCGCCCAGGGAGGGCTTGAGCGGCCTGAACAATACGCCGGCCACCTCTGGAGATTCAGCTTAATTAAGTGCCATTCCTCTATCATGTATTTGGTATGTATTTTGCGGCTGTTTGCTCGCGGCTCTGCCCCAGCCAATGCAATTTTATTTTGGAAAAATATTTTTCGGGTTTCAATATCAATTACTCTTAAAATTGCTTACATTTTATTTCGGCTTATTTGAAATGGAGTTGCACTATGGCAAACCTACCTCTACTCTGCCCCGCGAACAAAAACGCCTATTTAACAATTTTTGCGCAACGCCACTGGTTTGTTTCAGCTTTTATCTGTATTCAATCTATGAGTTTTTCTGTGCATGCAGCAGGGCAAGAAAAAGACGCCGCAAAAGTCAATGAAGAACAAGTGCTAGTGGTTGGTTCACAAATTAAAGGTTCATCTATACGCGATGCCTTGGCAGTTTCTATTATTGATATGCAGCAAATTGAAGATCTAGGCGTAGCAGATGCCGCGGAGTTAATGGCCTTAATGCCTGAACAAGGCCAAGACTTTTTCAGCGAAGCGGAAAACTTTTCTGGCGGTATTAATTCCTCGCGGGGCGATATCGGGGCCTACAATTTGCGTAGCCTCGGTACTGGCAATACTCTGGTTTTGCTCAATGGGCGCCGCTTGGTTAACGCGGCCAGCTATCAAACCGAAGAGGTTGGCGGTAGCTTTGTACCGGTAAACACGGTGAATGCGAAAACAATCCCTGCCGGGGCTTTTTCTCGCCTGGAGATTCTGCGCGATGGTGCATCGACTATTTACGGCGCCGATGCAGTGGCGGGTGTGGTTAACAATGTTATGCGAACCGACTACGATGGCCTAACTCTGCGCGTACGCTATCAAACCTATGACCATTTTCCACGCGACGATTACACGCTTTCCCTAACTTGGGGCGGTGATTTTAATGAGGGAAATACACAGGTTGCAACCTTTTTAAGTTATTACGACCGCGACCCCGTTAGCGCGAGCGATGAAGCGCGCTGGGCCGAATCTGATATTATGTACCGGGTACCCGAAGATTCGCCGTGGTTTGGCGATACCGTGTTTCGCAACAGCAGTATTAATTCTATTTATGGGCAGTACGATTTGGTAAGCAGCGCATTGAGTGCGGGTTTAAGTGGCGTGCTTACCGATAGCGCCGGGGAGTTTGAAACCTACCCCAGCGGCTCTGATGAATGCCAATGGGAACTGGGCTACGGCACTTGCGGAGCCATCGATGGGCAGGGCACCGTGCGTTACAACAGCAATGCCTACCGCGATCTGGTATCGCAGCTATCGCGCAGTAATTTTTTTAGCGCGATAACTCACGACTTCTCAGACTTCCTGCAATCCTTTAGCGAGTTAATGTATTATCAATCTGACACGCGACAGCGCAACGATGCGGAAACCTCTTTTACTGCGGTTAAACTCCGCGTGGGGGCAAGCAACTACTACAACCCGTTTGGCCCGTGTGGTTCACCTAACCGCTTACCCGAAACGCTTATTGGCAGCGATGTGCCCTGCGCAGGGCTCGCATTAATTATCGATAATTACCGTTACGCTGACGCTCCTCTGCTCACCGAGGCCGAAGGCCGTACTTGGCGAATTTTACAGGGCCTGCGTGGCAGCTTTAATAAATTTGATTGGGAATCCGCCCTGAGTTGGTCTAAAGCTACAAGCAAGGATGTCACCGATGGTATTCCTGCTAACTCTTTATTGCAAGAAGCTCTGCTCGATGCCACGCCAGCCGCATACAACCCCTTTAGCGGCGGAGTGAACAGCAATATTGAACGAGCCCTAGTTAGCGTAACACGCCGCAACGAGACCGAACTCAAAACCTTCGACGCAAGAATTTCCAGCGCAGCACTTTTCTCTTTACCCACAGGGAAAGTGGGTTTTGTTTCGGGTATTGAACTTCGCCAAGAATCGTTTGTGGATGATCGCGATCCGCGCCACGACGGCACCATTCAATTTACCGACTGGGAGGACGATACTTTTCCGATTGTTTCCGACATTGTCGGCTCCAGCCCAACCGCCGATAGTGAAGGCAGTCGCGATGTATTTTCCTCTTTTTTAGAATTTCAATTACCGCTGCATAGCACGCTGGATGTGCAGCTGGCGGCGCGCTATGAAAATTTTTCCGATACCGATGACGCCACCGTGGGCAAAGTGGCCTTCGGCTGGCAACCCATAGAACAACTGCTGCTTCGCGGTTCGTGGTCGGAAGCTTTTCGCGTGCCCAACCTGGTTACCGTGAACGAAGAAGAAGTTGTGCGAGCAAATACTCGAACCGATTGGGTGTGTGTTTACGCAGCAGAAAACGGCGGCGACCCAGAGCAAGACGAGCTCGATTGTTCTAACTCCACCCAGCGGACCGCAGAAGGTAGCGAAGACTTAGTGCCGGAGGAATCGGAAAACACCTCACTGGGCCTTGCGCTGCAGCCCTTCGATTTTTTTACGCTCACCGTGGATTATTGGTCGATTAAAAAAGAAAATACCATCGGCTTAGTGGGCGAAGAAAATCATAGCCTACTCGACTTAGTGGCGCGCCTGGAAGCGGGTACCGCCTCCTGTGCAAGCTTCACGGGCAATCCCGTGCTGGAGCGAGACGACATTAATCCCGACTTGAGCCAATTTTATTCAAACGCCGGTATTTGCCCCGCAGGCACATTAAGCCGTGTCAATGACCGTTACGCTAACCTGGATACGCGCACGCTTGAGGGCCACGATATTGGCCTGTATTTAACTCGACAAACTCAATTAGGAGATTTTAGATTGAGTTACAACCTTTCGGTGCTCGATAAATTTGAGCAGCAAGCCGGAGGGCAAACAGCGGCTCTAGTGACAGCGCAACAAGACGGTACGCTTCCAGTGAATTATCCTGTGGAAGGGTTTAGCGACTTAATCGGGCGGGATGGCGCACAAAAACAGCGCGAATCCCTAAGATTTTCCTGGAACAAAGGCGCCTTTGGTGCATCGATCAGCGGTTTTAAGGTGGGCAGCTTTTACCAAAGTTCACTGACGCTCGAAGACGATAACGGCGATGAATTGCGCTATGTGATTCCTGCCATGACCACCTGGAACGCCAGTTTTAGGTATCGCCTGCAATTGGCCGGCGCTGACCACCGAGTATTACTCGGAATTAAAAACTTCACCGATGCGCGCGCCCCTTTAGCCGACCGCTATTTTGGCTATTTAAGCGATGCACACAGCGACCTGGGCGTACACTACTTTTTGGATTGGCAGGTGGAATTTTAAAGCGGGTGAATTTTTAAAAATGCCTTAAAGCCCTGTGTGGCCCACAACAGGCTATGTATACCCACGAGTCTAATACGCGGCATAGTTTCTAACTTACTCGCAAGGCTTGAACTACCGCTGCATTGGAATAAACGCGGGTTGTGAGGTATTCATTAATTGCTGTTGTAGCCGTTTGGCGGCGCTTTGCGCAATCTTGTGAATCACCTTGCGCTCAGTATTGTCACCCACTTCGTAAGTCACCCCATGAACTCCATAGGTGTCGGCTATATATTGCTTAAACACGCCTTTATCAGGGTTGTGCCCAGGTTTTTGCCTCAGTTCATATTCGGGATGGGCTTGTGCCAAACTCTCCAGCCATTTGCGGCTAAAATCCTGCGGCACTATGCCGTAACCCGCGGGCATGGTGTAAAAAATATCGCGATACGTTGAGTGAAAGTCTAAGGCGAATACAAGATGTCCTCCCCTGGCATACAGCGACTGTATTTCTTTATGCATCAGCCGGGTTGCCGCCTGAGTGCGCTGTTTCCAATCGCGGTTCAGATCCACGCCATTTGTGTTGTGCCGCCAATAGCCCAGGGCCACACCATCGGGGTTTAAATTGGGCACAAGCATTAAATTAAAGCGCTGTAAAAATGCGGGGAAATTGTGAAGCAGCGCCTCAACAAAAGACATAAGCGCGATAGCGCCGGTCACCTCGGGTGGATGTTGTCGGCCAATAATTAGCAGCCACTCGCTTGAGCTGGGCTGCTCCAATATTAAAGCTTGTAAATCTCGCCCATTTTCGCTTTTGCCAACAAGCTTTTCTACAAAGGGGTAACGCTTGCTTAGGCCTTTGGTCCAGGCTTGGTAATCTGAAGCCGTTATTAATTCTTGACCCGCAAACCAAGATTCACCCTGTGCTATATCCGCACTAAAACGCAGGGTATTTTTCGATGAATCTATGGCAAAGTCAATCGCCTGCCAGTCCTGTCGATTACGACTAATTTTCGGTTGATAACGCGGTGTACCCGATTCAATATGCAATTCAAACGCTACCTTAGTTGCGGTTTGACTTTGCACCTGAAAAGCGTACCAGGGGCTATTATTAATCGGCGTGTTTTCCGGCTTGAGGTAAAGTTTAAAATAGCCTTGTTGAAGCCACTCGCAGCGGTGTAAGCCTGCGCCTGCAAAATTCGTTTTAATCTTAATGTTTTCAGATTCGCACAAGGCTTGCTCTACTTCAGCTCTACCACAGGCTACGCCATAAAAAACGACTAGCGCTACAACAATAATTCTCATTTCTTTACACCCACTAATTATTTTTCAAATAACCCAAATAGCAATCATGAATCAATAGACGTCAAATGTCATATTCACGGTTTATTCTATAAGCTCGCTTCGCAATTTAGCGTGCTCTTTCTACTGGCCCGCAACTTCGCTATAAACGGCGGAATCTGCCCTATGCGCTTGAAACCGAAATGCGCGGCATTTTCACCTCATGTCTAACCCCAGCTTTGCGGCATACAGTATATACCCGTAACGCTAATAAGCAGAGGCTACTAATGAACATATTAGTAACTGGAAGTGCTGGGCATTTAGGTGAAGCACTAATCCGCACCTTTCGTGCCGATAACTTATTTAGCCATATATGATTGATTTACCGGGTTTTGGCGCGAAGGGTTGCAGCCCAGCAACTGCGCAAATAAAAACAATTTCTCTTTCATAATAAATATATGTTAAATGAGTTATACCAGAATATTTTCAAAGGAATCCTTTCAAAATTCTTTTAAATGTAAGCACACTTAAACTCACTATACCCAAAGCGTTTGAGATTTAGGTGTTAGGAGTGCGCCAATTAAGGTTCTTGGCAAGGCGGTACTCACAGGGATGTGAGGTATTAGGGCAATGCAGGAGCAATTGCCGAGACAACGCAGAATAGC
>JAHQVY010000136.1 GCA_019634095.1 Cellvibrionaceae bacterium | reverse complement strand
CATAGGTCGGCACATCCACCCCGCGCAGTATCAACAAGCGGATATTTTGCGACGTGGTGTCGAAAGTGAGCTTGCGACTTTGTGAAATATTTTCCAGAGGCTCAATGCCCGCCGCACAGAGCAGTGGCAATGTCTCTTCAAGAATACGCCCTTTGGTAAGAGCTATCGTCAAGTTGGTCATTAAGCCCCTCGGTAGTCTTTAACCCGGCACGCGTCGGATGTGGCCGCCAAGCACTTTGAACTTTTCTTCGATGCTCTCATAGCCGCGATCAATATGGTAAATCCGGTCGATCACTGTTTGGCCCCGGGCAGCCATCGCCGCGATCACCAAGCTCGCCGATGCGCGCAAATCGGAGGCCATCACCGGTGCCCCTTTCAGTTGCGGCACTCCTTTGATAATAGCGGTATTGCCATCCAAGCGAATCTGCGCTCCCATGCGATTCAGCTCGTGGGTTTGAATTAAGCGGTTTTCAAATATGGTTTCGCTGACCCTCGCCTCCCCCATGGCAACCGCATTCATAGCCGTAAACTGAGCCTGCATATCGGTGGGAAAAGCCGGGTACGGCGCTGTGGTCAAGCTTACCGCGCGCGGCCGATCCCCTTTCATATCCAAGGCTATCCAGTCTTCGCCCGTTTCGATGTGAGCGCCGGTCTCGGCCAACTTGTCGAGCACCGCCTCGAGAATATCGGCGCGGGTTGCCAGCAATTTAACCTTGCCAGCCGTGGCTGCAGCTGCGGTTAAATAGGTGCCGGTCTCGATGCGATCTGGCATTACAGTGTATTGGCAACCCTGCATGCGGGACACACCGTTAATTTCCAGACGCCCACTTCCCACGCCTTCGATTTTGGCGCCCATGGCAATCATAAATCGGGCAAGATCGACAATTTCTGGCTCCCTTGCGGCGTTCTCCAATACCGTAGTTCCCTGCGCCAGCGCAGCCGCCATCATTAAATTTTCGGTACCGCCAACGGTGACTTTATCCATCGTAAAGTGAGTGCCCTTTAGGCCCCTTGGAGCAGTGGCACGAATATAACCGCCATCCACTTCAATTTTCGCGCCCATGGCTTCCAAACCGCGCAGGTGGATGTCCACCGGGCGACTGCCAATGGCACAGCCGCCGGGGAAAGACACATTGGCCTCACCATAACGCGCCAACATGGGCCCCAGCACCAAAATCGAAGCGCGCATCGTTTTTACCAGGGCATACGGTGCTTCCAGCTCCGTAAGCCGAGACGCGTCAATTTCTGCAGAGGATTTTTCGCTGTTAACCTTCACCCCCAGAGAACGCAGCAGCGCCAGCATGGTAGTGATATCGTTCAGGTGCGGTAGGTTCGAGATCACAGAGGGGCCCTCGGCGAGAATCGTAGCCGCTAAAATCGGCAAGCCCGAATTCTTGGAGCCGGAAATACGAATTTCACCCTCTAGGCGGGCCCCGCCTTGAATAATAAACTTATCCATACTCTAGCCCTGGAGCTCGGACCATTCTTCCGGGGTATAGGTTTTCATTTGTACCGCGTGAATGCGGCCATCGGCAATTGCCGACTTCAGTGCGGCGTTAACCAACTGTTGCTTTTTTAGCAAACTCAAACCGGCGAAGGCAGGGCTCACAACCACCACATCCACATGCCGACCATCGGATTGAACCGTGGCTTGGCTGTCGGTGATTGCGGACTCAATAATCGCTTTAATATCACTGGGTTCCATAGAGAAAGCCTTTTATTTTGTTGGGCTGTTATTGCTGACAACGGTTATTTCGGGGCGCAAGTGTAATAAAAAAGCGCTGCCCTCGCACCCGCTTTATTTTTCGGATGACCAACAGCCATTAAAACCGTCGGGGAAAAAAGAGTATCTTCGGCGAAGATAAGAGGAAAAGGGGCGAAATAGAGGAAACTTGTATCGAGACCATGACGATATTCAGCTTCCTTTTGACGCTTTCAGGAAACGGTTGGCTCAACCCGCCAAGCGGCTGCCGGAACCAGCCCCTGAAGCTACAGCAATTACCGGCCCGCAGAGACGAGGTGGCTAAGCCTTGCCCCAGTTTTGGATTGCGGCATCGATAGCAGAATTGACTTGGTCTTTGTTGTATTTATCGCCTTTGGAGAGCTTGGGAAGATTCGAAGTTACGGCACCATCAAACTGACTTTGCAGAGATTTACCCAGATTACTCGAACCCAGCCATAAATTGACCAACTGCCAATTAGACTCAGCATCTTTGCGGCGCATGTTATAGACCACCTTGGTTTCGCCAGTCGAATCTATCACCAATTGCACCACGTTAGCCTTATCGGTGCCGGTGATCTCTTTTTCTGGCTGCACCACGGACATATCGAATTTCGAATAACTGGCCATGCCCTTAACATAGGTTTCCACAAGGTTGTCGGTGAATACGTCGACAAACATTTTTCGCTGCTCCGCAGTGGCATAACCCCAGTACCGCGCCATTACGTTCCGCGCAATGTAGGGGAAGGCAATAACCGGCTCGAGCAGTTGCCTAACGTCGGCATAGTAACCCTCAGGGTCTTCATTTAAACGATTTTTATTACTGCTAAAAAAAACAACCAGCTGTTCAGTAACCGACTCGACAACCTGATGTGGGGTTCCTGTGCCATCAATTACCAACTTCGGCGCTTGTGCACTCGCCGTTGCCGTTACAGTAATCATTGCAAGTGCGACAAGCGCACACCTAAAGTGCTGCCAGAATAAGTGAGTGAGCTTGATTGGCTTCACGATTAAACTCCTAATCCTTAAAATGTGAAAATGCTTAACGCTTCAAAAGTCGTATTGTACTACTCCAAGGTCAAACGCCGGTAGAACATACTAAGACTAATTTAAGTCAATATTACTTAACGCGAGCTGACAATTTTGTAACAGAGCTTTAATATTGCGGCCCATTTCCTAAATATCGCCATCGCGACCACCCAAAACAAGCTGTTAGCAGCAAACACTTCCATCTCTAACTTTCTGGAATCACTATGCCCGAACTCCTGCCACCCATGTTGCTCGCAACAATAGCTATTCTGGCCGGCTTCGCCGGACTCATCTGGAGTGCAGATCGCTTTGTAGCCGGCAGCGCAGCTATTGCAAAGTCTCTGGGCGCGGCACCGCTGATTATTGGTTTAACCATCGTCTCCTTTGGCACCTCAGCTCCAGAAGTTATGGTTTCTCTTAACGCCTCATTTAAGGGGGAGGGAGGCTTGGCCATTGGCAATGCCCTCGGTTCCAACATCGCAAATATGGGCTTAGTACTCGGAATAACCACCTTGCTCGCGGCGATTCCGGTGCAACGTCATCTACTCAGCCAAGAAATTCCCGTGCTGCTGATCGCCAGCTTAGTTGGCGGTGTTTTTCTATTCGACAACCAGCTGCAACGCTGGGAGGGCGTAACCCTTTTATTGATATTGCTGCCCGCTATCGGCTTTTTGATTGTGGTGAAGCGAAAATCACCGGCCTCTGCAGAGGTGTCTGCTGAGGGCGAAGTCGATAATCTCGGCACCCGCCCGGCGATCCTTTGGTTTTGTATCGGCTTAATCGCTTTAATTATCTCGTCAGATATTTTGGTTTGGGGAGCCAAAACCTACGCAGAATTTTTCGGCGTCAGTTCTCTAATTATTGGTCTTACCGTGATTGCGGTCGGCACGAGCCTGCCCGAGCTCGCCGCTTCCGCGATAAGCGCACTCAAAGGCCACCACGATATTGCATTGGGTAATATTGTCGGCTCAAACATGTTTAACTTGCTGGCCGTAATGTCCATCCCCGGCGCCGTGGCCCCTCTCGCTTTAGAATCGCAAGTCTTCGAGCGAGATTTTTTCACCATGTTTGCCATCACTCTATTGCTGTGTGGGCTCGTAATCATCGCTCTGCGCAGCAAACAGCCGCAAAAGCGTCGGCTGGGAAAAGTCAGCGGTGTCTTGCTGCTGAGCTGTTACATCGCGTACTACATTAAACTCTTTATAGATACCTAAAATGATAGATACCTAAATGGGCGCGCCGCGACCCCCACGGAGACCGCTACAGTGAATTAATCCGGGCTCACAATACATCGCGCTGCGGCGCAAAAAATGGCTTCGCGTAATCCGTTCGGCATTTTTGTGGTATTTTTGCCTGTTTTACAAAGCCTGCGAGATAATGTGGAGCAAAAATGGATTTGCGAACCCGATCAACCAGCAACCATCAAATAGATTAAGATTGAATGTGATGACACAGAGCTTTGACTTTATCGCTTCCGCGAAGCGAACCCTCTCTTTAGAACGGGCGGCAATCGATGAGTTGGCAGCGCGCTTCGATAAAGAATTCACAAAGGCCTGCCAATGTATTCTCGCTTGCAAGGGACGAGTGGTGGTTACAGGCATGGGAAAATCGGGACATATCGGCAACAAAGTGGCGGCGACCTTGGCCAGCACCGGCACGCCAGCTTTTTTTGTGCATCCAGGCGAGGCGAGTCATGGCGATTTAGGCATGATTACTTCCGAGGATATCATTATTGCGATTTCGAACTCCGGCGGCACCGCGGAAGTCCTCACCATGCTACCCACACTGAAGCGGATTGGCGCCGGTATCATCGCGCTCACTGGCAAAGCTCAATCGCCGCTGGCGCAAAGCGCCAATGTAGTATTGGATATTAGTGTCACAAGCGAGGCTTGCCCCCTCGATCTAGCGCCAACATCGAGCACAACAGTCACCTTGGTAATGGGCGACGCTCTGGCCGTTGCTCTGTTGGAAGCGCGAGGCTTTACCGCGGAGGACTTCGCTTTTGCCCATCCCGGCGGCGCACTGGGCAGAAAATTGCTTTTAAAAGTAGAAGACATCATGCACATTGGCGATCGCGTGCCCAGCGTGGACCGAGAACAAAGCCTGATGTCGAGCTTAGCGGAAATGAGCAACAAGGGTTTTGGCATAACCGCTGTGGTGGATAGCGACAACAAACTGTGCGGCGTTTTCACCGATGGCGATTTGCGCCGCTGCATCGACGACAATGTGCATGTTAAACATGCTAAAATTTGCGACATTATGTCGCGTAATCCCCAGGTCACTCATCCTCAAATGTTGGCGGCAGAGGCCTTTAATCTGATGGAAAAATACAAAATCACCGCATTGCTGGTTGTCGATCCACACATGAAACTGATGGGTATTGTCCACATGCACGATATGCTGAAGGCAGGACTGGTATAAAATGGTGAATTCAACGCTAAACATTAGGGAACTTCAGCAAAAAGCTGCGAAAATTCACCTACTTTTGCTTGATGTCGACGGAGTTCTAACCGATGGCAAGCTATATTTTAATAGTGAAGGCAACGAATCTAAGGCTTTTCATACGCTTGACGGCCACGGTATCAAGCAGCTGCGGCGCTCCGGTGTTGAGGTGGGCATTATTACCGGGCGCAGCAGTCGTATTGTTGCCAAACGCGCGGCCGACCTAGGTGTCGAAAAGTTGCTTCAAGGGCGGGAAGACAAATTCATCGCAATGCAGGAGTTGCTGCAAGCCTTCCCATGTGAATTGAATGAGATCGCATTTATGGGTGATGATTATCCCGACTTGACAGTGATGACGCGCATTGGGCTGGCGCTCACAGTGCCCGATGCCCACCCCGAAGTTGTGAGTCGCGCCCACTGGCAATCGTCTCGCGCTGGCGGTTGTGGTGCAGTGCGCGAGGCTTGCGATTTAATAATGAAAGCCCAAAACAGCTATTATGGCGCCCTGGCCGGGTATATCGAGCCCGCTGCAAACCAGCACAATTGAGTATGAATAAAAACACCTTTTATCAAGTATTCGCAGTGGTAATGGTAGGCGCAATACTCTACTACATGGACTCCTCTCAGAATATTTTAGGTACACCGGAAACGATACAAAAAGATAACGATCAACTGCCCTACGCAGTGGCAGGTAGCACCGCAACCCAGCATTTTTCCGACAAAGGCGTTCTCGACTACACCTTCAACGCCAAACTGCTGAGGTATTTTAACGGTGTAGACAACGTCATCGAAACAGACAACGTGCAGTCGGAACCTGGCGGGGAATACACCTTGCTCGAAGAGCCCAAGTTCGTTATTTACCTGCCAGACCGGTCTTGGAGAATTGAATCCCTCACCGGCATTATTACCGAACAGGGCAATATTATTACACTGGAGGGCAATGTGAGAATTTGGCGTAATGACGAAGACGAAAGCAATACGCAATTAACCACAGAGTCACTAACAATACTGCCCCACGAAAAATTCGCCGAAACCGAAGAAGCGGTGAAAATTAGCTCTAACCGGGGCGAGTTAACCGCCGTTGGAATGCAAGTGAGCTTTTCCGACAAAAAAATAAAATTACTTTCTAGAGTAAAGGAACGCCATGAAGCGCTTTAACTTTCCGATTATTTTACTCGCCGCGCTCGCGCTGGCATTTCAACAAGCCTACGCTCTGCCCTCAGACCGCAACCAGCCCCTGAATATCCAATCGGATTTTGCCGAAAGCGATGAGATCAAAGAAACCACCACCTATTCGGGCTCGGTGATAATGGAGCGCGGCAGCATGAAGATCGTAGCGGAAAAGGTTGTTATCCACCGCAGAGACGATAAGATCACGCGGGTAGTTGCCACCGGGTTTCCCGCGCGCTACTCTCAAATACCTCGCTTAAACCAAGAGCCGGTGAGCGCATCGGCAAACATGATCGAGTACAAAATATCCAAAGATATGCTCTACCTCATCGATAACGCCTCTCTCGATCAAGAAGGAAGCAGTCTAAGCGGCGACCGCATCGAGTACGATGTCAAACAATCAGTGGTCAAAGCGGGCAGCAATCGCAGTTCCGCCAACAAAAAGCGTGTCAAAATGGTGATTCCTCCAAAGTCGTTCACGGAACAAACCCGATAAAAGCAATGAGTCAACTTCAAGCGAAACACTTGGCAAAGGCTTATAAGGGTCGCCAGGTGGTAATAGATGTGTCCATTTCGGTAAATCGCGGGCAAGTTGTCGGCTTGCTGGGCCCAAACGGGGCAGGCAAGACCACTTGTTTTTATATGATTGCCGGCATTGTCAAAGCGGATAAAGGCAAAGTCATCATCGATAATCAAGATGTTTCGGTATTGCCGATGCACGGCCGTGCCCGTGCCGGCTTGGGCTATCTCCCCCAAGAAGCGTCAATTTTTCGCAAATTAACCGTAACGCAAAATATTCTCGCGATTCTCGAAACCCGCCGGGATTTAGAGCGACAATCGCGGCGCACTGAACTCAAACGCCTGCTTACCGAGTTCAATATCACTCACATCAAAAATAGCCCTGGAATGGCGCTGTCTGGCGGCGAGCGGCGGCGAGTTGAAATTGCCCGGGCGCTGGCCACCGACCCCACTTTTATTTTACTAGATGAACCCTTCGCCGGGGTCGATCCCATTTCGGTAGGGGACATCAAAGACATTATCCAACATTTGAAAAACCGCGGTATAGGCGTACTTATTACCGACCATAACGTCCGAGAAACCTTGGATATTTGTGAGAAAGCTTACATTGTCTCCGAAGGCCACATTATTGCTGCGGGCAGCGCCAGCCAAGTGCTCAGTAATAAGAAAGTGCGCGAGGTTTATTTGGGCGAAAACTTCAGGCTCTAGCGCGAGGCGATCATGCTGCATTACGCACAGCCAGCAGCGCCCCGCCCCCCTCCTTTAAAGCCCTCATCACCGCTTTATCGTATTAAAAACTGCGATAAAACTTGACAAAATACCAGCTAATGATCTAGGAAAGGCATAAAGTTTGCTTCTAAAAAACGTTGCTTGTCTAGAGCCACGAGACTAAACTTAGCTTTGCTGCCAAACCTTTTTCACAGGGGAAGTTGGACCTAAAAAAGTTGAATCGACTGCGGACATTGATACAAAACCCAATGAGTTTTTTCAGTTTTGTTGCTGCACCCGTTTGTTGCTACACCCAAAGGGTGTTTACGAATTGGCCCCAAAAAATGAAAAACGCGCGTTAATTTGGGCACCCTACACGCCCTCGCTACGCTTCAACGGATTTTTTTAGGTTAAAGCAAAGTGTTTGTTGAGCTCGTCAAAAAAATTTGCTTTTTCAGTAGCTTAAGGTTGTCGCTAGGTGGAACCCGCATCGCCCACCCCCCTCCATTAGCTGCGAAACCGCAATCCACTAAGGCT
>JAHQVY010000135.1 GCA_019634095.1 Cellvibrionaceae bacterium | reverse complement strand
GTTGTAAAAGCAAACCTCGGCAAGTTCTCTCCAGGTAAATATGCGGTCACCGCTTTTTATGATAAAAACAGCAACGGTAAGCTGGATACCAATATGTTAAAAATACCGAAGGAAATGATTGGCGTTTCAAACAATGTGAAGCCTAAATTTGGTCCTCCCAAGTGGGGTGATGTGAGCTTCGACCTTGGTGACTCAGATAAAACCATTGAATTCAGCCTGGGTAAGCCAGAATAATTCTAGCTACTGCTCACCTTGGGTAGCCACACGTTACACCTGTCACAGGTATTAACTCAAAGTGCTATAGCTGTAATTTTAGTTATAGCACTTTGTCTTATAGGGCTTGATACGGGTGGGGGGTAAATTTTGTTACTGGCTCTAAAGCACGCAGCAAGCTTTTTAACGCCTGGTCAAGTGAAATCATAGCGAGCGTTGGCGCTAGCTCAGCCGAAGTTCCTCGTTCCCTTCAGTTCTATCTATTCTGCTGTTCGAAGCAAGGCATGAAGGATTCCTGCTCAGCTTGTCGCTCAACAAATACCCTAAGCTTGGTTACCATTGTAAGCCAACAGTGCGTACGAGTATTGGTCTATTCGAATGCTTTGCACCCCTCGCTGTTTTCCGGCGCCTGTCGTTGGCTAAAGCGCTCTGCTGTAGGGCTAAACGATTTAAAACCGTAAACCAAGGGGCAAAAAAACAGGGGGTCAAAAAAAATTAATATTTAATTAATATAGATGCAAAAAATGGTTTTTTTTTGTGTCATCTTAGCAGTTTAAGTTGTGAGTAGGGCTTGTGTTTGTTTTGGTGATTTTTTGCCCAGTAAGGGTTGCCACTCCCAGGTGATAACCCGGCGTTTACTGAAGGTGTTTTGGCCCGATGGCGGCGGCTTGGGTTGCACGCTAGGCGTACCCAAGGTGGTAAAACTTAAACTGATGAGGAATGGTTTTTATGTCGAATGATACGCAGAATCGAAGAAAGTTTCTGAAGGATAGCTGTTTGTTGGTTGGTGGTGCTGGAGCCGGCACCGCATTGTCAAAGTCTGCCTGGTCCCTTGCTCCCGGGGTTATTACTTCCGATACGCTGCGCCCAAAAATGCTGCAGGGGATTCAGTTTGGCGATGTTACCGCCAACAGGGCCATTGTGTGGAGCCGAGCAGATCGGCCCGCGAGAATGCTGGTTGAATACAGTTACAACGAGAGCTTTTCGAGTTCAGTAAAAATTCGCGGCCCTTATGCTTTGGATAATACCGATTTCACCGCTCGCCTAGACCTAAGTAAATTGCGCGCCAATCGAGATGTATTTGTTCGTGTATCTTTTCAAGATCTCACCAATGACCGTATTGTAAGTGAAGCGACCGTAGGCCATTTTATTACCGGTGCAAAATCCATTTCTCGGGATCTACATTTTTTGTGGTCCGGCGATACTGCTGGTCAAGGATGGGGAATAAATCCAGATTTCGGCGGCATGAAAATATACGAAACAATGCGTCAAGAACAACCGGACTTCTTTGTTCACTGCGGTGACACTGTGTATGCCGATGGTCCCATTGCGGAATCTGTGGTAGCGGAAAACGGCGCGGTTTGGAAAAATATTGTCACCGAGGAAGTGTCTAAAGTTGCAGAAACTATGACTGAATTTCGGGGGCGCTATAAATACAATATGCTCGACCACAACGTGCGTGCCTTTAATGCTGAAGTTCCGCAAGTTTGGCAGTGGGACGATCATGAAGTCGTTAATAATTGGTCTGATGCAAAAGACTTGAATGACGATGATCGCTACACCGAAAAAAATGTGCCCACCTTAATCGCCCGCGGTGCAACGGCTTTTCTGGAGTATGCCCCTTTGCGGCCGTTCAGCGCCAAAGAATCGGGCCGGGTATATCGAACTATTCCTTACGGCAAGTTAATGGAATTGTTTGTTATTGATATGCGCAGTTATCGCGGTCCTAATTCGGCGAACGATCAAACGAAAGCCAGTGCAGAAACGCAGTTTTTAGGCGAAGAGCAGCTCGAGTGGCTGCAGCGCAGCCTTAAGCGCTCGCGCGCGACTTGGAAGGTTATTGCCTCGGATATGCCGATAGGGCTAGTGGTGCGCGATGGCGCTGAAAGTTTTGAAAATATGGCTAATGGCGATGGTGAACCCAAAGGGCGCGAGTTGGAAATGGCGCGCTTGCTACGTTTTATTAAGCACAACAAGATTGAAAATGTGGTTTGGCTTACTGCCGATGTGCATTATTGTGCTGCCCATTACTACAGCCCAGAAAAGGCCGTCTTCCAAGATTTCGAACCCTTTTGGGAGTTTGTTGCCGGCCCATTAAATGCCGGAAGCTTTGGACCGAATTCTGTGGATAACACCTTCGGCCCTGAGGTTGTGTTTCAAAAAGCCCCGGAATCGCCAAATATGTCGCCGTTTGCCGGCTTACAATTTTACGGTGATGTGCAAATTGATAAATACACCCAAGAAATGACCGTCAGCTTAAAAGATATCGATGGCAGTATTGTGTTTAGCAAAACGCTGGAAGCGCAAACTCGCTATTGTGGTCATCGCGGTTAACCTACAAAACCAACCAGTGTAACCGCGGTAACGCGGTACCCGCTGTTTGCGGGGCGGTGCGCTGGCACAGTGGCAGCCGCGAGGGCAGAGGTGTGGTTTAGCCTGGCCACTTGTATAACCGGCCCCGCATTATTGGGTGCGGATGCCCGGTTTGCCGGGCATCTTGGTGCGGCGCAACAGGGTTTTACTTACAAGCGCACCATTAATTTGCCTTTGTTGCCCCCGTTGGTAAACAGATTCAGGCCCTCGATGGCAGAAGGCAAACCCTCAAGCACATGCGAGCGGTATTTAATTTTTCCAGCGACAACATGGGGTGTGAGTTTTTCCAGCAAGGTTGGCGCCTGATGCAAGTGGTCTGGCATGGTGAAACCTTGAACAGTGAGGCGTTTTTTTATGATATTAATCCAGCTTAAGCCGGGGGGCTCAGTGCCGCCGCCGTACTCGGCGATAAGCCCGCATACCGCAATGCGGCCGTGTGCATTCATTCGGTTGTACACGGGTAATTGAATTGCGCCACCAGTGTTTTCGAAATACCGATCTATGCCTTCTGGTGTCAGCGTAGCTAGCGTATTTTCGAGGTCGGCAGTTTTGTAATTCAGAGCCGCATCGAAACCCAATTCATCTGTAAGCCATTCGCACTTTTCATCGCTGCCGGCAACACCTACCACATGCAAGCCTTCGGCTTTGGCCAATTGACCCACGATGGAGCCCACCGAACCGGCAGCACCGGAAACCACAAGTGTTTGGCCCACTTCGGGTTGCAATACATGATAAAAACCGTGAGTTGCGGTCAGGCCTGGTAGGGAGAACACCGACAGTACCATCTCATCGCTCAATGAGGGGTCGATTTTACTAACGCCGCTACCATTGCTGGTTATTAGCGTTTGCCAGCCAAACATTCCACGTACTTTATCGCCAGTTTTAAAATCCGGGTGACGCGATTCAAGTACCTCGCCAACACCACTGCCGCGCATGACCTCACCTAAGGCAACGGGCGGAATATAGCTGTCTTTATCGGGCAACATCCAGCCGAACATGGCCGGGTCTAGTGATAAGCTGCTCTGACGCACCAGAAACTGGCCATCGTGTAACGGCTGTTGCGGTAGTTCGACAATCTCAAATAATTCTTCGGAAATCGGGCCGCCGCTAGGGCGGGCGGTAAGACGGATCGCTAAGTTTTTTGCCATGCTGCATTTCTCTGCCGTGAATTTAGGTGGCTATATTGGGTTTAATTACCTGAGTAAAACCACCGCAGGTGCAAAAATTAAGTGCCTGGTTTACAAAAATTGTATTATTTATCAATTATTTGGTTTTCTCCCTTCTTGCGCACTTGCTGATTGCCGATAATCGCAGCTTTTACCCCGCGCTAAAATGTGGCAATACGCCGGTATACCTCTCTCGCCGCAGCTACAGGCTTTTAGCTGCGTCTCGACTGAACGTCAGTCGAGACGCGAGAGTCGGTGAGTATTCGACTCCGGGAGCGCTCAATGTGTTCAAACTCACAAGGTACTTATGGGCATCGGTAGTCAAAAAAGCGGTTGGCGGTCTGCCTGTGGGTTTTACGTCTTTTCGCGGCGCTTGCTGGAGGGTATCCTCTATAACTGCTCCGCGAGTACTTAGCGGTTTGTATAGGGTGTCGATTAAAAGCTGTGGGTTTTTTGTTATAGTCGCACCTCAATTTAACAGGCTATATTTAGGTGTCGTTATGCTAAAAAAAATACTACTCAAAGGCGCAAGAGAGGGCTTAGGGCGCATTATTGTTTTATTGGATTTGGTCACGCGCCCAAAAAAGATACAGCGCAGCGTGGAAGAGCAGTCAAAAGTTGATGATGAAACTCAGCGATTATCACTTTACCAATTCTACGCATGCCCATTTTGTGTGAAAACACGTCGAGCGGTACATCGCTTAAATATACCGTTGGCGTTTAGGGACGCTCAAAAGGAACCCCATCGAGAACAGCTGAAAAGCGAAGCTGGCAAGGTGAAAGTACCGTGTCTACGTATTGAGGAGGAGGGGGCTGTACGCTGGATGTATGAGTCCAATGAGATTATTCGTTACTTGGATCAGCGTTTCTCTCCTTAATGGCTTTAATGTATTGGTGTATACGCTGTTGTTGGGGCGGCGCTTAAACAATACAGCCTCATGCCCGGATGGAGCGAGACGATGCTCTAGAAATTGCCTTGCAATGCGCTGTCGTTAGGCTGGCCGGCAGCAAGGGGCTGGTGCTTATGCACTCCGTCGTGTCAGCCCACTGTTATATATTTTCAAATTTATACATTGTTACAGTGGCCAACTATTTCCTCACTTCTCAATAGAATATTTTCTGCATATATTTGCTTCTGTTGCTGGGGGTATTTATCCACGCAGCCGGTCGGGTTTTGCATAATCTCGATGTTACGAAACAATAACTAGGGCATTATTCCGTGTTGCAACGATTAAAAAATATTGGCCCGGGGGCTTTGGTTGCCGCTGCATTTGTGGGCCCGGGTACTATTACCACCTGCACTTTGGCAGGGGCAAACTTCGGTTACAGCTTGTTGTGGGCCTTAATTTTTGCCACCGCGGCAACCATTATTTTGCAGGAAATGTCTGCCCGCCTGGGAGCGGTAACTCAGCAGGGGCTGGGTGAAACCTTAAGGCAGGTTCTCGACGGTAGCTTTTGGAAATGGCCGTTGTACTTGTTAATTATGATTGCCATCTGCCTGGGTAATGCCGCCTACGAGGCGGGCAATGTCTCCGGTGCTGCGCTGGGTATTTCCGCTATTGTGGGCGACGATAACTCCTATCGCGTTTCTGTGTTTTGTATGGCTTTACTCGCCGCGGCTATCTTGTGGTTTGGTAGCTACCGTCAAGTTGAAAAAATGCTGCTGGCGCTGGTGTTGTTAATGGCTATCGCGTTTGTTGCCACATTTGTTATGGTTCAACCCAAATTTAGTCAATTACTCTCGGGCTTAGTGATTCAAATTCCCGGTGGGGCATTGACCACGGTAGTTGCACTTATTGGTACCACGGTGGTGCCCTACAACTTGTTTTTACATGCCTCTGCGGTGAAATCGCGCTGGCCGACGGCAGCCGGTTTGGGCGATGCCCGCGCAGATACCCTGTTTTCCATTGGTTTTGGTGGTCTTATCACTGTGCTGGTTGTATCCACGGCGGCGGCAAGTCTTTTTGGCAGTGGCATTCAGGTAACGGGTGTTAAGGAAATGGCGTTGCAATTTGAACCGCTATTCGGTGCGACGTCGAAATATTTATTGGGGGTGGGGCTGTGTGCCGCCGGGCTAAGCAGCGCGATTACGGCCCCGCTTGCCACGGCTTTCGCGATGTCGGAAATTCTCGGCTTTGAAAAGCAGGAGGCTTCGCGGCGTTTTCGCTGGATTTCACTGAGTATTATTTTTGTTGGCGCAGCGCTCGCCGTAACGGGTATAAAACCCATAACTATTATTTTATCAGCGCAATTTGCCAATGGTATGTTATTGCCCATTGTTGCCGGGTTTTTACTGCTTGCCATGAACCGGCGTGAGTTGCTGGGTGCTCATACGAATAGTTGGCTTTCCAATGTGTTAGGAGGGGCCGTGATGGTGGTAACTGCTGGGCTGGGCCTGCGCTCAATTGCCGCCGCTTTGGGGTTTATCTAGCCTTTACGCGCTGCGCGCTTGTTAAGCTTAGTTGCATTGATGGGTTAGTGCAGTGTTGGTTGGTTAATCGGCATTAGTCCCTAGTCTTTGAACACAAAATAGATTAGGCTGCGCATTCGCAATGTAGAATGCTCACTTCAAAGAAATATTCAGTTTTTTCTTTATCTAGCCAAGATTTGCTCATTTTTCATTTTCGTTATTGAACTAAAAATGAGCGGATTCATGTCGACTTATAAAACCAAGCGAGAGATCATCGCAGTTAATGGCTTGTCCCTGACGATTGTATCACTAGCC
>JAHQVY010000134.1 GCA_019634095.1 Cellvibrionaceae bacterium | reverse complement strand
GAAATTTCGCGAGAAAATCATTAGCGCCAACTTTGCGTACCATCGCTTCATTAAACACACCACTCAACGACGTGTGCTTGACAATAGCGCTGTGAGTGCGATGGTGATTCTGAGTGATCCCAATGTGGTCTCGCAAGGCCTGTATACTTGTGTTGGCGGATACCACAATGCAAATTAGTACCGAAGAATTTAAAGAGTTTCGAGACTTTCTGCAGGTCACCGCGGGCATTAATTTAGCGGACAACAAGCAGTACCTGGTGTCCACAAGAATTCGAAAAATTCTTTCGGAAAACCAGATGCAAACGGTTGGCGAACTCACTCGCGCTGTAAAAACGCCAACGAATAAGCGTCTGCGGCAAGCGGTTGTTGATGCCATGACCACTAACGAAACATTTTGGTTTCGAGATCTCTACCCCTTTGACTACTTGCGTCATCAGCTGTTGCCCGAGTATGCCAAGCAAGGCCGCAGCGATAAAATTCGTATTTGGTCGGCGGCCTGCTCGTCTGGGCAAGAGCCGTATTCTATTTCCATGGCTGTGGAGGAGTTTATTCGAGACAGCATTGGGCATAGTCATTTACCGGTGGACATTGTTTCAACCGATCTCTCGAGTCAGGTTTTAGAAAAGGCCAAGCAGGGTCTGTACGATCGACTATCGATAGGCCGAGGGCTCTCAAGCGAGAGGCTGCGGGAATTTTTTACGGAAACCTCTGAGGGCTGGCAGGTGAAAGACAGTTTGCGGCGTCGGGTTACATTTTTAGCTTTGAATCTATTGGATCCGTATAGAATGTTAGGGCGTTTCGATATTGTATTTTGTCGCAATGTACTTATTTATTTTTCGTCGGAGCTAAAGCAAGATATTTTGCGCCGTATCCACGCCACAATGAAGCCAGGCGCTTGTTTATTTTTAGGTTCCTCGGAAAGTTTAACCGGTGTGGCCGAGCATTTTGAAATTATTCATTGCTCTCCGGGTGTTGTTTACCGCGCCCTAAAATAGTTTTAGCTCGAACGTATCATACCTTGTTGCGTATCGTGGCTGCCCTTTCAATGCTCCTAATTTTTTATTCTTTTATTCCTTTAATGGACAAGCTTCGTTGAATAGAGGGTGGGCGATTAGTGTACATAAAGCAATAAGCTTGTTTATCTTTGCGGCTGCACCTTTTGGGTGACGGCGAATTTTTTCTACATGGAGAAACGGGTTTTCTAATTTCGATACCGTAGATGCCCTCGCTACCTTTCAACACATTAATTTAGGTTTAATTCTACTCGGTAATTGTGGTAGCCCTTAAAGCGGAAGTGGCTTGCCGCTTTTACGCTCTATCCGCTTCGCTTCCGTTCTACACAATAAAAAACATCGTAAAATCAGAGATATAAGCTTTTTATCTGTTCTGGTATATGCCTTGCATTCGATACAGGTACAAAACGATTTTACAGCCTAAGCTTGCATAAAGTTAAGGGTTCAGAAAATTTTTAGATAGTTGTTTATGGCTTGTAGAGTCCGCAGTGATAAATTTATGGGTTTTTGAATTTGCGCTTGACCGACTTTGGACGGAACAGCGTTTCACTTTAAGAGAGGGCGTTATGGGAATTAGTTTTGATCGAGCTTTAGGTGTCTCTCAGCACGCGTTCAAATTGCGCTCGGAGCGTTCCAGCGTACTGGCAAGTAATTTGGCTAATACCGATACACCAGGCTACAAGGCGCGGGATTTTGACTTTCAGTCGGCACTCAAAGCCGAGCAGCAAAATAGCCCCTCCGGCCTCCAAACGGCGCGAACTCAAACCATGCATTTTAAAGGCGGCAATCACGGGAAGATAAACTCGGACATACTTTACCGAGTGCCCAATCAGCCGTCGATTGATGGCAATACGGTAGAAGAACACGTTGAGCACGCGGAAATGATGAAAAACAAATTGGAGTTTGATCTTGCCTTTACGGTGTTAAATGGCAAGTTCCAGGGGCTGCGCAAAGCAATTACTGGTGAATAGTATTACTGGCGAATAATAGGAGTAGGGCAATGAGTTTAACCAGCATATTTGATATTTCAGGTTCCGGTATGAACGCACAGAGTGTGCGTTTAAATACCACCGCCAGTAACATCGCCAACGCGCAAACCGCAAGTTCTAGTACGGGTGAGGTATATCGTGGTCGCGACCCGGTGTTTCGCACCGTTTACCAAGGTATGAATCAGGGGTTTGCGAAAGATAACTCGCAGGCGGGGGTGCAGGTTGCCGGTATCGTTGAACGCGATACGCCACTGCAAGCGCGCTATGAACCTCACCATCCCGAGGCAGATGAAACCGGCTATGTGTATTATCCGAATGTTAACGTGGTGGAAGAAATGACCAATATGATTTCCGCCTCACGGTCTTTCCAGGTGAATGTGGATGTGATGAATTCGGCCAAACAAATGATGCAGCGCGTGCTGACTCTCGGTCAGTCGTGAGGATTTGAACCATGAGCGAAATTGCTTCCACCAGCCTCTTTAACGACTTATCGATTGCGCGCCGTTCGGAGAGTGAACCGCAGAGCAACGAGCTGGGGCAAAAGGCATTTTTGGAGCTAATGATTACCCAAATGGAGAATCAAGATCCACTGAGCCCGCAAGAGAATACAGAATTTATCGCGCAATTAGCGCAGTTTAGTTCGGTCGAAGCCCTCGATAGTTTGAATGCCAATTTCGACAGCTTCACTAATAGCTTTGTGGCCAACCAAGCCTTGCAGGCCTCTACCCTGGTAGGGC
Organism: Cellvibrionaceae bacterium; assembly: GCA_019634095.1. Taxonomy (GTDB): domain Bacteria; phylum Pseudomonadota; class Gammaproteobacteria; order Pseudomonadales; family Cellvibrionaceae; genus JAHQVY01. Next base: position 3,102 of record JAHQVY010000134.1, on the reverse strand, counting down.
GTTCGGTGACAGTGCCAACCGACACCGCTCTGTTGGAGGAAGGCGATGTGGTTAGCGCCAGTGTGGATATTCCCGCCGGGGTGGGCAATGTGTCTGTGAGCATCTATTCGCAGAGCGGCTCGTTGGTGGAGCAACTGGATTTGGGTACTCAAAGTGCCGGTGAAATGGTATTGCGCTGGGATGGTCTGCAAGCAGAGCTCAATGGCGAGATACTCGATTGGCAAAGTAGTCACGAAGAGGGCTTGCCGCCAGGGGTATACCGTTTTGAAGTGTCTGCCAATGTCGACGGTGAAGCCACTGAACTAGATACTGCACTCAGCGCCAACGTCAACAGCGTTACCGTGTCCAACGGCCAGCTCACTTTGAATTTAGCGGGTATAGGCGCAGTTAGCCTGGCCGAGGTTAAGCAATTTAACGAGTAGTCCCAGGCGGCTCAGCTCGTTGTTTTAAGATGTACTAGGTAAGGAGAGAGTTATGCCTTTTCAATCAGCGCTAAGTGGTATTCGTGCTGCTTCTAGCGACCTTTCAGTGACTGGCAATAATATTGCCAATGCCTCAACCACCGGATTTAAAGCGTCGCGGGTTGAATTCGGCGATGTCTATGCCACCTCTGTTTCGGGTGCCGGTTCCACCGCCATTGGCAGTGGTGTGCAAATTCAAGCGGTGGCGCAACGCTTTACCCAGGGAAATGTTTCGTTTACCGAAAACGAGCTCGACTTGGCGATTAATGGCAACGGATTCTTCGTGATGGATAAAGACGGTGAATCCCTTTACACCCGCGCTGGCACCTTTGGTTTGGATGCCGACGGTTTTGTGGTGAACAATACCGGCGCACGTTTACAAGGTTTTAGTGCCGATGAAGCCGGTAATTTAAGTGGTGTACGCAGCGACGTGCAAATTGAAACGAACAATTTGGCGCCGCGGCAAACCACGCTAGTGGCATCGGTTTTGAACTTGGATTCCACCGAGCCAGTATTGCAAAGTATTGGTCGTTCGCTGGTTACTGAGGGCAATGCCGTGGGCTTAACGCAATCTGGCTTAACAGAATCTGTTACCACCACATTAAGCGGTAGCCAGTTCAACCTACCCCTGGCCAATAACTTCAGCACCACATCGCTAAGCTTCGATGTGTCGCTGTCGGCGGCGACCGACAACAACGGCACGGTATCGATAAACTTAAATTCGGCTGCGGGCGTGCCCGCGACGATTTCAACCTTTAATGATTTGCGTACTTTGGCCAGTGTTATCAACGCGCAAATTTTTTCCCCCGTAGTGCCGCAGCAACCGATTGATGTTATTGCCAATGCGGTCGATAACGGTGGTGGTAATTACAGCCTCGACTTTAGCGCGATTACGGAGGGGGAGGCATCGCAAATAGCGTTGTCTAATCAGTCGGCCAACGCCGGCGATATCGGGCTTAATACGGGCACTACCTTGGTTCAAGGTGTACCGGAAGTTTCAAATGGTTATCCGCAGCAGTCAGTGGATATTATTGACCCCGACGGGGATGTTGCTACCTACACTAGCGCACGCAATGCTACCGCCGCGGATACAGCTTCCGAACTAAACGCCCTTCAAGGGGTATCGGCAAATGCGCAGACCGATTTGGTGTTGAGCAACTTCGTTAACAGCAATGGCAATGCCAGCATTGTGTTGAACGGAATTACCTTAACCAGTGAATCTCTGCCTTTGTTGCAAGACGAAATTAATGATCTTACCAACACCACGCTACCGGGTATCACCGCCACCATCGACCCTATAACCGGTGCAACCTTAGCCATTCGTTCCACTGCCGGTGACGATTTGCAAGTTCGCTTTGACAGTATCGACGACGGTGATAGTCTCACCGTAACCGGTGATCCTGACGCCCCGGCGCAAATTCTAGAGGTAGATGCCAACGGCGATGGGGTTGTGGCGGGTAATTTAGATGCCGCGGCTAACTCCATTATAGTGGGTGGGGCTATTAATATTGTGCTCGATGAAGGCTATAGCATGGAGAACGCAGAGCCACCTTCGGTAGGTTTGTTTCAGGCACTTAACAACGCTAGCACGTTTAGTGAAGTGGTATTAAATGAATTCGACCCCAATGATCAAACCACCTATAACAGCGCCACGTCTACGTCAGTATTTGACAGCTTGGGTAACCCGCATGTGATGACTCAATATTTTGTCAAGCAGGAGTTTGATCCCACCGACCCCACCACGGCGTCGAATCACTGGATGATGTATGTGCTAATTGATGGTCAGGATGTGGGTGACCCCGACACCTCTTTGCCGCCACCGCAAAATATTCAACCGACGCGGGCGGCCTACAATGTGTTTTTTAATGAGGATGGTTCGCGCAATAACCTGTTAACCGATGAGATGTTGGTTTCCAATTGGACGCCTCTTGATGCCAGTGGCAGTGCCAACGGCGCGCTGGGGCCGCAAAATGTGTTGGCGGGGGGAACGCCGGTAATTCCAGATCCACCCACCAGTTCGAATTTTGTTATCAACCTTGACGGCAGTACCCAGTTTGGCGCCGATTTTGCGGTGACCGATACTGACCAAGATGGTTATGCCACCGGGCGGCTTTCCGGTTTGAGCATCGACGATAACGGTATTATTTTCGCGCGTTTTACCAACGGCGAATCTCAGGTACTGGGCCAAGTGGTGTTGGCCAGCTTTGCCAACCAGCAGGGTTTACAGCCGCGCGGAAATACCATGTGGGTAGAAAACTTTGAATCGGGCCCGCCCAATGTGGGTACACCTGGCAGCGCGGCATTGGGCGCTATTCAATCTGGTGCGCTGGAGGAATCGAATGTCGATTTATCTGAGCAGCTGGTGAAGTTAATTATCGCCCAGAGAAATTTCCAAGCCAGCGCCAAAACCATTGAAACCGCCGACCAGGTGACGCAGACTATTATTAACCTTCGCTAATTTTTAAACACCTTTAAATGGATGTTTACTAAGCTAGGTTAAATATACCCAAAACACTTGAGATTTAGGCCTCATGAGCACGCCCCTTTTTGCCCTTGGCGGTGTTGCTCCGCCTTAAATAGAATGGCTATTCTGCGTTGTCGCGCCTTGCCAAGAACAAAAATTGGCGCACTCCTAACACCT
>JAHQVY010000133.1 GCA_019634095.1 Cellvibrionaceae bacterium | reverse complement strand
GGTAATTGCTCCTGCATTACACTAATAGGCTAGTTCCTGGTAGCGATGCGTTGCCCTAATACCTCACATATCACGACAGTGCTGCTGCGATTTTAGCTGATGGCGATATTTTAGCAGCTGCTCAAGAGAAGCGATATACTCGCAAAAAGCACGATGCGAGTTTCCTGAAAAAAGCGATTCAATACTGTCCAGATGCTGCGAGTATTAACTTAGAACAAGTTAAATATATTGCGTTTTGCGATAAGCCGTTAGTGAAATTTGAGCGCCTGTTAGAAACGTATATTCATTTCTCGCCGCTGGGCTTTATGTCGTTCGCCGTCGCGATGCCGGTTTGGCCAGAAAAATATTCTTAAACAGCACCCTTAAAAAATCTTTATCTCAGATGTTGGGTTTGAACCCAGCTGCATTGCAGAACTTACTGTTTAATGATAGTCGTCGTTCTCATGCCACCTCAACATTCATCCCAGTCCATTTCAAACAGCGGCAGCGCTGTGCCTCATTGGTGTTGGCGAGTGGGCGACGAGTAGCGTTTGCTTAGGTGAGGGCAATTCACTTACCCCGCTATGGGAAATCGATTTTCCACACTCTCTAGGCCTGCTGTGCTCTGCGTTCACCTACTATGCCACCGATCTCAGCATGGTGAACCGTCGTTTTTGCGATTTTTTTGGTGCCCCAGCTTGCGCCCTTAAGTCGGATATTCGGCAAAAAGAAATGGATATTGCCTGTCCGATTCAAGGAGTAACAGAAGACATAATTTTGAAGTTGGCGGCTAAACTGCACCGCGAAACCGGCTGCGGGAGATACAGGGTGGCGTTCAATTCTCGGCGACCCGCGCAGCGCCAAAACCTAATTCACCATGAATGTTACAATACAGTACCGTGAATCTTTTCGATCCTTTGCGTCTGCAATTAAGGCTGAAAAGTTCGGTGATTGGTTTGAGCTGGAGCATGACGGTCCGTATATGTTGTTGGTGACGCCAGTTAAATCCGAAAAATGTCGTGCTATGACACAAGCTCAGAGCCAATTGTTTGTTATTGAAAAATTGAATCTTTCACGTTCAAGCATTCCAGCGTTTACCCACGCAGATTATTCGGAAGGTGTGCAAACCGTTCACGCGCATACCCACCCGAGGTTTGACTGGCGAATTGATAGTTCGAGCAGAAAACCGCTTGTCCAGTCTTAGTCAATACGTCGTTTAATTTAGGATTATATGCAGCCCAGAAGGTGCTTATCACTGCTTTATGCGGACTGAGATAGATTGTCTTGTGTTTGAAAAATTATTTAATTTACAACGATGAGCAGCGACAGTGGCAGGAACACGGAAAATAGCGTGATGAATTTGAACTGGATTACAGGCGTAATCCTGGATTTTTGGGATTGCTTGCAGATCTCTGGGGGTAAGAAAACCCCTAAAAAGTTTTGGCTGGCACCTTATCATCAGTATTTTACTTTTGCTGGGAGTGCCGAGTGTATTTGCTCAGGGTTGGGCAATTGAGTTGTGTGTTTGGCGCGCGCTTTGTAGCAAAACCGACGGCGAGTTTAATGTATTGGTTACCGGTGTTTGCGCGGGCCAATTTCCCGGTACAAAGAGGCTGTCTATTGGCTTTGCGTCCAGACTTCCGCCACTTTCTCGGCAATGGCTTCGCCTGCGCAGCGACTTCCCAGGGGGTTGGGGTGGTAGCGGTCGTAGCTTATATTGTAGCCTTTGGGTGCGTTGGATTTACAAGTGCGCATGGCGTCCAAGAGGTCTAGATGATGGAACTGGTGCTGTTTGGCAATTGCTGCCAAGGCTTCGTGTTGCTTTGCCAAAGCGTAGCGGCCCGTTAAACCGCCATCGTTTTTTGCGAAATCAGGGAAAACAGTCAACAGTACCTCAAAGTTATGGATGCTGCTCAGTTGCGCCAGTTTGGCAAAAGAATCCTCCACCGTATCCGAATAGAAGCCGTTAATTTTTTGCGTAGCTGTATCCGATGCAGCGGTGTTTTCAGCAGCAAAGCTGGGCATCACTTTGTACGTGAGCAGACGCAGTAAAGCGCTGTTTTTTACAATAGGGTTGACCCGGCCAGCGTTTAAGACATTATTTTCAGCCGCATTTCGCTCTTCTGCCAATAATAGGCCAAGAATATTACCGTCATCTTGCGAGCGGTCATTCAAGCAATAGGCTACTACCACTAAGTCAGGTTTATATTGCAGGCCGCGCACCCGCAAGGTTTCAACTTCTTGTCGAGTGTTGTAGCCCGACACGCCAAAATTCATGACATCGGATTTAATACCGCGAGCATTGAGGTGTTTTTCCATAACGGCGCTAAATACGTTTTCGTCTTCGTTGATCCAAAGCCCGGCAGTGACGCTGTCACCAATGACCAGTGCGCGTTTACTGCCGGTGGGTTTTTGCAAGGGGTGGTCATAATCTCGATAGCCCATATTATTGCTTGCCCCACGATAACCGTAGTGCTGCATGGAGAGGGTTTCGTCTTGCAGATTTGGAATCGGCTCGTAGCCGATAATTGGGTTGTCGGACAGCCTCACACGCCACTTTTCGACGTAAACAGTTTCGGCGTCTAGATCCAGTGCTCGTATTAACAATTCGCAAATTAGCAAACATAGCGCGATACTCAATGATAACAAGACGAAGTTGCCAAACTTTTTTTTATTCATGTATCGATAGTTTTCTCTAAGTTGCTGCTCGCGATTCTATCAGCTTCGTGAAAGATAACCTAAGTGCGTTGCGAAACGGCATTGAATTTCCCGGATCCAACCCAAGTTAGTCATATTTATCAAAGTACAAATTACAGTGAGCTCCCAAGATTCCTCTCCACGAACTCGATGCTAGAATTGTCCAGTTACTGAAATTGTTCGTTGAGAGGGCGTTTTTAGCGAAACTTTGCCGCGGAATCTCACTCAAATTGCATACATATTGCTCGATAGACCGACGGAGAAACTGCATGAGAATTGCTTTGCGATACCTATTCATTTTGAGCTTAGTGCTCGCGGCTAGCAGCACACAAGCCGCTTTGCCAGCCTATGACTCCTCCGGACGAGCGCTTCCCTCCTTGTCACCGATGTTGAAACAGGTCAACCCCGCAGTGGTCAATATTGCCACTTTTTCGAAAAAACAGAGCTACAACCCTTTGCTGAATGATCCTTTTTTCCGTCATTTTTTCAATATTCCCGAGGAGCAGCCACGGGACCAAAGGCCCACCAAGCGCCAGCAGTCTGCCGGGTCGGGTGTAATCGTTGATGCCAAGCAAGGTTTAGTGATTACCAATTACCACGTGATTAAAGGTGCAGATGAAGTGCAGGTTTCACTAGAAGATGGGCGCGTTTTTACGGCGGAAGTTGAGGGTTCCGACCCCGATCTCGATATCGCGATTTTGAAAATAACAGCCAAGAATTTACAAGAAGTGTCGATTACAGATTCCAACGACGTACTGGTCGGCGATTTTGTGGTGGCGATAGGTAACCCCTTTGGCTTGGGGCAGACCGTGACAACTGGCATAGTGAGCGCTCTGGGGAGGAGTGGGCTGGGTATCGAAGGTTTTGAAAACTTTATTCAAACCGACGCGTCGATCAACCCCGGCAATTCCGGGGGGGCATTGGTGAATTTACGCGGTGAGTTGGTGGGTATTAATACCGCAATAATCGCGCCTTCGGGTGGCAATGTGGGTATCGGTTTTGCCATTCCTATAAATATGGCTAAAGCGAGTATGGATCAGATTATCGAGTATGGCGAAGTGCGTCGCGGGCGCATTGGCGTGCAAATCCAAGACCTTTCGCGGGAACTGAGACAGCAGTTTGGTTTAAAAAATGGCCAACAAGGGGTACTCATCGCCGGGGTTCAGTTGGGTTCCCCCGCCGAGGACGCACGCTTGCAATCGGGAGATATCGTTACTGCTGTCGACGGCAAAAAAGTCTCCTCCACCGGCCAGCTCAGCAGTCAAATCAGCATCAAATCCATCGGCGATAAGGTTGATCTAACCATCATCCGGGGCGACAAAGAGCAGCGCATAAGGGTGAGTGTCGGCGACCCGATTAGTGCCTCCACAAGCGGCGGTAAAGTGCACTCGCTGCTCGAAGGAGCGCTGTTTGATGACAACAGTGGCGGTGAAGGCGTGATGGTGATGTCGATGGCACCCAACTCGCCCGCTGTCTATAGTGGTTTGCGTGTGGGTGATGTTATCCTCGGGGTGAATCGTAAAAATGTGAAGAATCTCAGGGCGTTCCGCTCCGCTATCGCTGAGGGAGGCGACTCAATTTTGCTTCATGTCGAGCGTGATGGGCGTTCATTCTACGTCGTTATTCAATAATCACCATTCGAAGCAAAGCTCAAAAGCGTAGCATCGTAGTGCCCGTTTGGTGTTACGCTTTGCGGAGGCTATGTCGCCAGTAAACCTTCGCAATTACTAACTTCGCAGCCTAGTGAAGCCCCTTAGTGGCTTACTGCGTCTTAAATGCTAAAGCCACGGCGCACCTAAGAAGAGACCTAGAAAATACACCCAGCTCCAACCCGCTATGGCTATAACTCGCTCTGACTATAACTTGCTGTGACTATGCCTGTGTAAGCCCGTGACTGTCTTCCCTTCGGGGCCCGGTTCGTAATGGGCGCCTTCCTCTCTTCCTTCTAATCTTTCCTGCTAAGTAATAAAGCCTGTGTTTGCAAAATTGTGATTCTGTTCAAACCATCGTTTTAGTTAGGGGGCCAAACTCGCCCCCGCGAAATCGCCAGTGCTTTAACCTAAGTTAATCATTTGGATCTACTGTGGACGCCCTTTGAACGCCCTCGCTACTATCCAACTGATTAATTTAGGTTTAAAGGTTTTTGCTGTCACAACGGTGCACGCAATACGATCGTTTCGGTTTTTTGGTGCTATTTTTTTGAGTTTTGCATGCCTTGCGGTGCTCACCATTAAATTTTTCAATGAATTCTTTCGTGTATTGCGGATCATGAGTAAACTACGCGCTTTTTGGTGGGGGAAACCGGGCCTAGCCAACTCTTACTATGCAAATCATGCTTTAACCTAAAAAAAT
>JAHQVY010000132.1 GCA_019634095.1 Cellvibrionaceae bacterium | reverse complement strand
TTAAGGATAAGGCGCAGTAACACCGCTAAGAGCAACTATACCCAAAACACTTGAGATTTAGGCCTTATGAGCACGCCCCTTTTTGCCCTTGGCGGTGTTGCTCCGCCTTAAATAGACTGGCTATTCTGCGTTGTCGCGCCTTGCCAAGAACAAAAATTGGCGCACTCCTAACACCTAAATCTCAAAGGCTTTGGGTATAGAAGCATGCTTATAACACCTAAACCTCAAACGCTACGGGTATATTTTAGACTGCACCGGAATTTGTTGCCGCAGGCTTTTTCTCTAGCGTTAAATTTGCGCGCTTGAGAGATGTTGTGCCAAATGTATTTCAGCGGCATTATTCTAGCCTGTCCGGCAGACTATTTCCGTGTAATTTGTGATAAATCTGTATTTTGTTTAATGTTTGCACATAGTGTGCTGTAAAACGCTCTGGCTGCATTGCCGAGGGTTCTGTTTTTGTGAGTAATAACCCCTAATTGGCGGCCTAAGCTCACCGCTTCACTCTTGTTAGTGACTTGAAAACTTGTTAAGTGGTTGTCCAGCATCGTCGCTGGCAATACACTCCAGCCCAAGCCCACCGATACCATCATTTTTATCGTTTCCAAATAGTTGGTTGACATGTTCAATGAAAGACTCAGATCGGCTTGGTCAAAGCAATGCTTTACTTTTTTACCGGTAATCGTATTTAGGTCGGGCAATATTGCAGGATATTTACTCAGATCACGCAGGGTAATGGATGCGGTTTTAGCGAGGCTGTGATTAATGCCACAGGCGAAGCTGAGTTGATCTTGCCAGAGTATTTCCGCTTTCAGTGATGGTTCCAAGTGCCTAGGGATGGTGACAATGGCAAGCTCGCAGGCACCGCGAAGAATTTTTTCGTTGGCTTGTTCTGAGTCGAGAAACTCGAATTGTAAATTGACATTGCGGTGCTGGGAAGCGAACTCGCGCAAAATCGGCGGTAGATGATGTAGGCCAATGTGATGACTGGTAGCGACTTTTAAGATTCCATTTATCTCGCCGGAAAGTTCGCGAATATTTCTTTCAGTATCGCTGATGCTCTGTAAAATAGCGCGGGCCCTGGGCAGCAGGTTTTCCCCGGCTTCGGTGAGAAAAATTTGCCGGGCGACGCGGTCGAACAGGCTGTGGTTTAAGTGGCTTTCCAAGGCGGAGATGCGCTTACTGACTGCCGGTTGGGTGATAAAAAGTTGTTTGGCCGCGAGTGAAAATGAGCCGGTATCAACAACGTTGACAAACGCTCGAAGACTTTCGATGTCCATAGATAAACCTTGCGTGAGAGAGCGGGGGGTTGCGAAGGGGCAAAGATATACTCGTGCCGTATTTTTAATTATTCTCTATGGTTATGCAATAAATGAAAATAATGAATTGGAGTTATCTGTAAGGCCGTTCTAGAATAGGCCTGTTGGCTGCGTTCAAGCTGGCTTTTACCCGATTAACTCATGTATTTCTCAAGATCTTTTCTCTGGAGGCAGGAAGTAGTGGCAAGAACACTGTATGACAAACTGTGGGATGAACACGTGGTAGTGCAGCGGGATGATGGCTCCGCGTTACTTTATATCGATAGACATATCGTTCACGAAGTGACTTCGCCGCAGGCATTCGAGGGCTTGCGCTTGGCCGGGCTCAAACCCTGGCGCACAGACAGTATATTGGCCACACCCGATCACAATGTGCCCACCACCTTGGCAGAACGCACCGGCGGTGTTGCGGGCATTAGCGATGCCGTGTCAAAAATACAAGTGCAAACCCTAGACGATAACTGCAATCAGCTCGGCATTACCGAGTTCGAAATCAATGATCCACGCCAGGGGATTGTGCACGTTGTAGGGCCCGAAAGTGGCGCTTGCCTGCCCGGTATGACCATTGTCTGCGGAGACTCTCACACATCCACCAATGGCGCGCTCGGCGCTCTGGCCTTTGGTATTGGTACCAGTGAGGTTGAGCATGTGCTCGCGACCCAGTGTGTGGTGAGCAAAAAGATGAAGAACATGCGGGTCAGTATCAATGGCAAGCTCGGGAAAGGGGTCACAGCAAAAGATGTGGTGCTGGCGGTGATCGGCAAGATTGGCACCGCCGGCGGCACCGGTTTTGCCATAGAATTCGCCGGCGAAGTGATACGAGATATGTCGATGGAAGGGCGTCTTACCGTGTGTAACATGGCAATAGAAGCGGGTGCTCGTGCCGGATTGGTGGCGGTGGACGATACCACCATCGAATACGTCAAAGGCAAGCCCTTCGCACCCACTGAAGATGACTGGCGGGTTGCTGTGGACTACTGGCGCAGCTTAAAAAGCGATGACCAAGCCCTATTTGATCGCACTATCGATATCAATGGTGCAGAAATTGAGCCGCAGGTAACGTGGGGAACATCCCCGGAAATGGTGTTGCCGGTGAGTGCCTGCGTGCCCGATCCAGAGGGCGAAGACGATAAATTGAAAGCCGAAGGCATCCGTCGAGCGCTGGGTTATATGGGGCTGCGTGCCGGACAAGCTATTAGTGATATTGCAGTGGATCGCGTGTTTATCGGTTCGTGCACCAATTCGCGTATCGAAGATTTGCGTGCCGCGGCGATGGTGGTTAAAGGTAAGCAAAAAGCCAGCAGCGTGAAGCAGGCCTTAGTGGTCCCCGGCTCTGGCCGAGTAAAGGCCCAGGCGGAAGCGGAGGGGCTACACCAGATTTTTACAGCGGCGGGCATGGAGTGGCGCGAACCGGGCTGCTCCATGTGTTTGGCGATGAATGCCGATCGTTTGGAAGATGGTGAGCACTGCGCTTCTACCTCGAATCGCAATTTTGAGGGCCGCCAGGGTTTCGGTGGTCGCACGCATCTGGTGAGCCCAGCCATGGCGGCTGCGGCGGCCATGGCCGGGCATTTCGTCGATGTTCGGGACTTTGAGGGGGATATAAAGTGAAAAGTTTTACCCAACATTCGGGAATTGTAGCGCCGATGGATCGCGCCAATGTCGACACCGACTTAATTATTCCCAAGCAGTTTTTGAAGTCTATAAAGCGTACGGGTTTTGGGGTTAATCTGTTTGATGAACTGCGTTATCTCGATCGGGGTGAACCGGGGATGGAAAATCGCTCGCGGCCATTAAACCCAGATTTTGCGTTAAATCTCCCTCGCTATCAAGGTGCGAGTATTTTATTGGCGCGAAAGAATTTTGGTTGCGGTTCGAGTCGTGAGCACGCCCCTTGGGCCATCGAAGAATTCGGTTTTCGCGCTATTATCGCCCCGAGTTTCGCCGATATTTTTTACAATAATTGTTTCAAAAATGGTCTGTTGCCCATTCCCGTGCCCGAGACTTTGGTCTCTCAATTATTTAATGAAATGTACGCTGAGGAAGGCTATGCGCTACAAATTGATCTGACTAAACAGACAGTCACCACGCCGGGGGGGCAGATCTTCGAATTTGAGATCGATGTTTTTCGTAAACATTGCTTGCTGGAAGGGCTCGATGAGATTGCCCTCAGCCTGCGCGATGCCGATGCGATACGGGCTTACGAAGCGCAACGCAAGCGCGTCTGCCCATGGTTGTTTGACGCGTTAAATAGCGAGTTACCACCCGCTTAACCAAGGGAGTATCACTCTTGAAAAAAACAGTTGTTTTACTACCCGGTGATGGCATCGGTCCGGAAATATCCGCCGAAGTGCTTAAGGTGCTTGATGCGGTTAAAGGGCAATTCGAGATCGATATCGCCATCGAAGAAGATGTCATTGGCGGTTGTTCGATTGACGCCTGCGGAGTGCCGCTCTCCGATAAGACTTTAGCAAAATGTAAGGCTGCCGATGCGGTTTTGATGGGCGCCGTCGGCGGCCCAAAATGGGATGACATCGATCCAACGCTGCGCCCCGAAAAAGGTTTGTTAAAGATGCGCTATGAGATGGGTCTTTACGCAAATTTGCGACCCGCCATCCTCTATCCGCAGCTTGCAGGTGCCTCGTCGCTCAGGCCAGAGCTGGTGGCCGATCTCGATATTCTCATTGTGCGTGAACTGACAGGGGGTATTTATTTTGGTGAGCCGAGAGGGATTCGCACGTTGAGTAGCGGTGAGCGTCAAGGCTATAACACCTTTGTGTACGCCGAGAGTGAAATTGAGCGTATTGGTCGGACTGCCTTTGAAATGGCGATGAAGCGCGGTAAAAAACTCTGCTCGGTTGATAAAGCGAATGTTCTCGAAGTCACCGTTCTGTGGCGCGAAGTGATGCAGGGCTTGGCGAGTGATTACCCTGAAGTTGCCTTGAGCCACATGTATGTCGATAATGCTGCAATGCAATTGGTGAAACAGCCGAAACAATTTGACGTGATTGTTACCGGAAACATGTTTGGCGATATTTTGTCGGATGCGGCCGCGATGCTCACTGGCTCCATCGGCATGCTGCCCTCAGCCTCTCTCAACCGCGAGCGCCGCGGTTTATACGAACCGGTGCACGGCTCCGCGCCAGACATTGCGGGACAAGGTTTGGCGAATCCTCTGGCCATGATTCTTTCAGCCGCTATGATGTTGCGCTACTCACTCGATCAGGATGAGGCCGCTTTGGCGATTGAAGAGGCGGTTGCTCGAGTGCTCGATCAGGGATTGCGCTCGGCGGATATCTATTCAGAAGGTTGTCGCAGAGCCAGCACCGCTGAAATAGGTGATGCTGTTGTTGCGGCTTTGATTGGATAACCGGCGATACTTTTTGATTCTGCGGCGCAGGCAGATTGTTGTCACCCCAAGGCCATTTTTCAGCCTTGGACGCGAGGATTGTTGGTGGTGAGGATTGTTCGTAGTGAAGGTTGTCGGTGGCGAAGATTGTCGGTGGCGAAAAGTAAAAGCCGGAAATAAATGTAAGCGAGATACAATTAAATGAAAGTTGGATTTATAGGTTGGCGCGGTATGGTGGGTTCAGTGCTTATCAACCGTATGCGAGAAGAGCGAGATTTTGTAGGAATAGAGCCGTTCTTTTTTACCACCAGCGATGTGGGCGGTGTTGCGCCCGATATAGGCACAGAGCTGCCGCGGTTAAAAGATGCTTATAACATCGAAGAATTAAAACTTCTCGATGTTATCCTCACCTGCCAGGGCGGCAGTTATACCGAGCGAGTATTCCCTGAGCTGCGCCGAGCCGGTTGGCAGGGCTACTGGGTGGACGCTGCGTCCAGTTTGAGAATGGATGAGCGCGCGGCTATCGTACTAGACCCTGTTAATGATGCTGTTATACGCTCCGCTTTGTCTAGCGGCACAAAAAATTTTATTGGCGGAAATTGCACGGTCAGTTTAATGTTAATGGCGCTCGACGGCCTGTTTGCCGAGGGTTTGGTGGAATGGGTGAGCGCTATGACCTATCAAGCTGCCAGCGGTGCCGGCGCTAAAAATATGCGGGAATTAATTACCCAGATGGGTGAGATTCATAATTCAGTGAGCGCTGAGTTGAGTAACCCCGCGGCAGCTATTTTAGATATTGATAAAAAAGTGGCTCAGACAATACGTGAAGGCTTAAGCATTGAGGAATTTGGTGCGCCACTAGCGGGCAGCTTGTTGCCGTATATCGATCGCCAACTGGATAATGGCCAGAGTCGAGAAGAGTGGAAAGCCATGGTGGAGACGAATAAAATTCTCGGGCTAAGTCATGAACTGATTCCTGTCGACGGTGTTTGTGTGAGGGTGGGTGCTATGCGTTGCCACAGTCAAGCCTTAACAATCAAGTTGAAAAAAGATATCCCAATCACAGATATTGAAAACATTATTGAAAATGCTAACGAATGGGTTAAATTGATCCCAAATTTCCGCAATGATTCCCTCGCTGAACTGACGCCGGCTCGAGTCACTGGTACCCTGTCGGTCCCGGTGGGCCGATTACGTAAAATGCAGATGGGAAGTCAATTCCTGTCGGCTTTTACGGTGGGAGACCAGCTGCTTTGGGGTGCAGCGGAGCCATTGCGTAGAATGTTAAGGATATTACGCCGAAACTAGTCTATTTTTAATTCAATGGCTTAGTTTATTTAGTTGGTTGTTTAACAATGCTCAGAGCATTTTAATATCGGGCCATGACTATTCGTGATTCTGAGATTCTTTGCGCTCGCGATACTTGGGTTTGCGCTTGTAACGGGTTTTTTTGTACTGTTAGGTATAAGTTGAACAAAGCCTATTTGTAATGAATACTTAGAGTCTAAATTAAAAGATTATTCGAGGGTTTTTACCTCAGCGAATAACATCCGCTTAGTCAACTTTCCTAGCTTGCTAGGTGTTGCCTAAAATATATTCAAAGGATTTTCCTATGGGTCATCGCACATTTGTGACGTTTGGCTGTGTGGCAATGATGTTTGTCTCACAGGCAGCGTTTGCTTTGGGCTTGGGCGATATAACACTCAGATCGTCGCTTAACCAACCACTTGTCGCAGAGATTAAACTGCTCGAAGTGGGGGATCTCACAGAGGCTGAAATACTGGTTGGCTTAGCCTCTCAAGAAGACTTTGAACGTGTCGGAGTTGACCGCCCATTTTTTCTCAGCGATTTGGCTTACCAGGTAAGGCTGGGCACACCGCGGGGTAATTTGATTGTGGTGAGCTCGCGCAAGCCGGTGCGTGAACCCTATCTTAATTTCATTGTTCAGGTGCGTTGGCCCAGTGGTCGTTTGCTCCGAGAATATACGGTGCTAATGGATCTCCCTGTATTCTCCGATCAATCCTCCGGTGCTGTCGCGCCGGCGCAGTCTGGCAACTCCATCGGCGAGCGGGAAGAACCCGAGAGTCTGGCGAGCGGCGACCGCTTTGCGTCTGGCTCCAGCCGCGATGTGCAACCCGCCCAGGAAATCCCGGCTCAGAATGATTTTGTAAGTGATGGCGGCAGTGGCGCAGGCTCTGGCACCTATGGACCCGTTAAGGCGAATGACACGCTGTGGGATATTGCCGCGCGCGCGCGACCGAACTCGAATACGTCTATCCAGCAGACAATGATCGCTATTCAGAGCCTCAATCCAGAAGCTTTCATTAACAACAATATTAACCTGCTGAAACGGGGGCAGGTGCTGCGTTTACCAGACAGTGGCCAGGTCCGCGATATATCTTTGCAGCAGGCGAATGCGCGGGTCGCACAGCAAAATAGCGAGTGGACAGGCAGCGGTGCAGAAAACCAAGCTCAGCTCGATGCTCGAAATTTCAGCTCTGTGGGCGTGGGCGAATCGAAAGACCCCGAAGGGCGAGTTAAGCTAAGTTCACCGGATAACGCTTTCGATGCTAGCGAAGGTCGTGGCAGTGGCGCTGGCGACAGCAGTGCTGAAGCTTTGGAAAATGAGCTGGCGATCACTTTAGAGCAGCTCGATAAAAGCAACCGAGAAAACTCGGAGCTGCGCTCGAAAATCGAGAGTTTGGAAGAGCAAATCGCCACCATGGAGCGGATGGTTGAAGTGTCCAGCGAAGACTTGCGGGCGCTGGAGTTGTCGATTGAGAAAACTAGCCAGCAAAATGCGGCCTTGGACGCTGCCAATCAGAACCGCGCTGACGAAGAAGCACAATTAGCCGGTGATATCGCAGAAGACATTTCAGACCGCCTGCAAGCGGATTTGCAATCCGAGGTGAGCAGCGACGACAATTTCGCCCGCGTTGATGATGAGGTCGATACGCAGTCAAGCGATGTGGCTTTGGACGAAGCCCAGCTCGCCGATTCTATTGCCAGCGATCTCTCAGTAACCGACGATGAAGCGAGCGTTCAGGAGACGGTGGTTACAAGAGCGGATGAAGCGCCGGAGACTATTTCCGGTAGTGCAGACCAGCGTGGTTTTGTCGGTATGCTTATGGATAATATCATCTATATAGCGGCCGTTGTGTTTGCCCTTGGTATCGGTGCTTTCTTCTTTATTAGCCATAATCGAGCTAATCGCGATGAAGAGCTAGACGACGACGACGAATTGCTGCAAATGCCTGCTTTCGACGAGCCCTTGGTGGCCCAGCAAGATACCGCAGAGGAGGACCCTGCGGCAGGTTTTGAAGACATCGACGATGTGTTTGCCGAAGAAGATGCAGAGCCGCTCGACAGAGCTTTCGGAGAGGAAAACCCAGAGCCGCAAACGGGCGATGTCGCCAGTGAAGCCAGCATCTACATCGCTTATGAAAAATATGAGCAAGCGGCAGAGATGCTAAAAAAGGCCCTCGTCGATCAGCCGGACAACACCGATTTACACTTGAAGCTACTCGAGGT
>JAHQVY010000131.1 GCA_019634095.1 Cellvibrionaceae bacterium | reverse complement strand
GCCTTTTGCCTGCGGTGTCGTGCCCCTGCTGTTCGTTAAAAGTTAATTAGTGGAGAGTACGAACTAATGCTCTTTCTTTTTTGCCGCTTCTTTTTTGAGCCTACGCTCAACCGCCGCAAAAGCATCTCGCACAGCAACGTGGGGTGAAGGGTCGTCATGGCTCACCGTGATTGGGTGTCCTTTCATGCCCAGTTCTATTGAGGCTCGAACTAAATTGCCTTTATGTTTGTGGTGGTGGGGAACGTCTAGAACCACGCGACTGTGGGTAATGGAATCGGAAAAACGATGTAGCTTTTCAATTTTTTTCTGAATGGTATGGGTAAGAGCAGGGGAAGAATCTATGTCTCGGTAAACAACGTTAGCATAGGACTTCATAGGCGTACCTCCATAGTCAGCCGTTGGTTGTTGAAGGTTTTGTTTGTGAGCCCACGCTTCTATCATGGCGTTTATGAAAAAAAATTCAAGAACTTTTTGATCATAAATATTTATTTTATTATCCCAATCAACTCTAACGTCGAATTATGTCTTGTTTTGACGCAAGGATGATCCAAATCATTGCAATTGCTTAATTAACTGCTTAACTTAGTATTTAATGGGTGAGCTGTTTTAAGCGTTTCCCAAGTAAAGCACAGATTTTTGGCGCTAAGTTTGTGCGCCGATAAAACAGTCGTGCACCGATAAAACATTCGTTCATAGATAAAACATTAGCCACTGCCCAGGGCACTGTGCACGTCTATTTTTACGCGTACGTGGCATGTCTGTCTTTATGTGCGCGTCGTGGTTTCTGCAGGGGATATTTTTGATACCGTTTGTAGAATCAGATGGTCCGCCTGTTACCCTGTCCCCTCTGTTTCAAACTTGAAAAGCGTGACTCTAAGTAATGCCGGTGACGCGCATAGATGCGCGGTCACAGCCGGTTTGAAACACGGGGTATCTTGCTATGTTTCTGTGAGTCTTTGTTTATATCCGTAGCGTTTGATATTTAGGGCTTATGAGCACGCCCCTAAGTGCCCTTGGCGATGTTGCTCCGCCTTCGATAGAATGGCTATTGTGCGTTGCCCTAATACCTCACATCCTTGTGGGTGCCGCCCTGCCAAGAACAAAAATCGACTCGCCCCTAACACCTAAATATCAAACGCTACGGGTATATTTAAAGACAGGTGTAACCCTGTGTAACGAAAGCACCCATATCCTAAACCTTGCGTAAAGCTTTGGATGCAGGAGCTTCTTTTAGAACGATGCGGGCAGCGCTTTAGGGATGTTTTTTTACGGCGAACTTCAATTCCTGTTCGTGAGAAGGCGAAAGCAATTGAGTATGGCGTTGCAAGTGTGGCGTTGGACAGGCTGCTGTGGAAGCAGTGAATGAGTTCTGGGGCGAATATTTACGCAGGCTCAGGGTAGGTCTAATCACAGCAGTCTGACAGTAATTGTTTAGTACCTATTGTTTAATACCGACTGTTTAATACCGACTGTTTAATACCGATTTTTTAATACCAGCGATCACACTGCGTATTCACTATAACCATTCTATTTTGTGATCGGCAAGCACCGCGTCGATACCACCGTTACAGTGATTGATCACCGCACTTATTTGGCTCTTGATTTGGCCTTTGTCCAAACCTACCACCGTGAAAATATACTCTGCCTGCTGGTGTTGATCTTGTTCACCAGATTCGCATACGGCCACAGATGGTGAGCGGCCAAATTTGTCTCTTAAACCGCCGATGCGGCCTCGTTTTTCTTTGAGTGAAAAACAGCCCTCTAAGTGCAGTTGCAGTGTGAGTATCGCGATAAACATGGCCGGTTTTTTCCTCTGCTAGTAAGTTCGCTGAAAAGTACCCATAAACATCGGCCTTGAAACTTGGGCGATCGACCTTATATTCCTATCAAGTGGCCTGATATAGGCGCTTGCTGTGAGGCGGAACTAAAGTGGACAATTGCTGTCTTCCCCGCTTCCATTTTTGAAAGGGTCCGATCTTCGAATGGACCAAACAACTTTATTGCTCACAATTTGAGGATAGTTATTATGCGTGATTTTGATTTGACACCACTTTACCGCAGCGCGATTGGTTTTGACAGAATGGCGGGCCTGCTCGATAACCTGTCGAGGGGCGATCACAACCAACCATCGTATCCACCCTATAATATTGAGTTAACGGGTGAAGATAAATACCGAATTACAATGGCGATCGCAGGCTTCGCCAGAGCGGATCTTAACATCGAAGTGAAGCAGAATCATCTTTACGTTCGCGGCAAGAAAAACGTGGACAAAGATGAAAAGCAATTCTTACATCAGGGAATTGCGGCCAGAAACTTTGAGCGCCGTTTTCAATTGGCGGACTATGTCCGTGTTGAGAATGCGAGTATGGAGAATGGTCTCCTTCATGTCGATCTGGTTCGCGAAATACCCGATGCACTGAAGCCGCGGACCATTGAGATTAGCGATCAAAGTACGCTTGTTGCCGCTGCCCATGACGAGGCCAACTTAATCGATAAATCGGCAAGGCCCGATGACAAAGTTGCCTAAATAAGGCTTCAGCACCCAGAACCCTCTGGGTGCTTTCTGCACATGTTATGCAAACGGCTTCGGTGACTTTGTCGGTGTTGTTTGCTGGAAACATCAATGCTAGATCCCTGTCCTCTGTGTCATCACGCTTGCCGTGAAGAGTTTTTTCGCGAATCATCGCGTTATTACCTGCGTTGTAATTACTGCCAGCTCGTCTACGTTCCCGCGGAGTTTCATCTGTCCCTGGCGCGCGAGCGAGCCGAGTACGACAAGCACGAAAACACCGATAACCATCCCGGCTATCGACAATTCTTGTCCCGCTTAAGTGAGCCGCTTATTTGCTTATTACGGCAGGGTGCTCGGGGTTTGGATTTCGGCTGCGGCCCTGGCCCTGTATTGTCTGCCATGATCCATGACCGGGGCTTCTCTGTCGACATTTTCGATCCCTTTTATTTCCCTTCTTCCGCGACGCTTAGGCGTGAATATGATTTTGTTACCGCCACGGAAGTGTTGGAACATCTGCGCCAACCGCGGCAAACCCTCGATGATATTTTGCGCTGCCTGCGGCCGGGGGGGTATTTAGGTGTGATGACCAAGTTGGTGATTGGTGCCGGGGCGTTTTCTCGCTGGCATTACAAAAATGATCCGACACATATTGTTTTTTTCTCCCAGCACACTTTTCGCTGGCTGTGTGAACAGCTTAACTTGCATATTGTTTATCAGAAAAATGATGTGGTTATTTTTCGCAAAGGCTGAACAGTTTACCTCTCACCGTGACCCGATATTGCTGTGCACTGGTGCCAAAATAGCTTTTAAACAGATTGCCAAAATAGGCGCCGTCTTGATAACCCACCTGGTAAACAATGTCGCCAATGGACAAGTTAGTGTTTTTGAGTAAATCGCGTGCAACATTTAAGCGGATGCTGTGCAAATACTCCAGGGGCGTTTGGCCGGTAGCTTTTTTAAAGCGCCGATTAAGAGTGCGTTGCGGCATGTTCATGTTTTCACTTAATTGTTTAATACTAATCGTTTCGGCGTGGTGTTGCCGCAGCCAAAGCTGCGCTTGAATAATGTCTTCGTCTTGATGGGTGTCGCCGGCATCCATAAAGGTTCGCGACCCCTTATAAGCATCGCGAATTTCATGAAAGAAATGCCGTTCAACCTGCAAGGAAATAGCGCGCCCAAAAAAGATATCGATAAAGTGCACAGTTAACTCGGCGAAAGAGTTTACGCTTGCGGCACAGTATGTTTGGCCTGCCTGAGTAATAAAATGCGCCCTTTTTAATTGTACCGCGGGGTAACACTGTTGGAAATCGTCGAAATAGTACCAGTGGGTGGTGGCCGGCTTGTTGTCTAATATGCCGCTTTCCGCTAGCAGCCAGCAGCCCGTGCCGACTCCGGCAATGATGGCGTTTTTATTGTGCAGTTGTTTTAACCAGGGCAACAACTCACGGTGTTTGTGGATGATCGGGCGAGGATTGCGCCACAGCGCCGGCACGAACAACATGTCGCAGCTGGCAATATCGGCGGCGCGCTGCTCGGCGAGTATTTTTATGCCGGTATGACTGGCGACACTGGCCCCATCTTTTGACACCAGCACGATATCCAGCGGTGGTTGCCGCCGGTGTTGCCCGTGTCCGCGCTGTAGCTGCTCTGCAGCACGCAACATTTCCATAGGCAAAGTCACACTGCTCGCCAGCATGTTGTCGCAGAGTAAAAAAACAATTTTCAGCATGTATATGCAGCCTTTTTAGCATGGTGTGGCCAATTTAACCCCGTTGTTTGGCCAAAATACCAGGGTTTTGATGCGATATCGAGATACACTAGGCTGACTTTGATGACAGTCTAATTTGAGAGGGGTCCTCATCAATGAGCAATCCATTACCGGTGATCGTTAGTTTTGGCGGAATGAATGCCGCGGGCAGAAGTTCCGGCCACGAGGCCTATCAGCGAATGATTTACGAGGGCTTGTCGGCAAGTCAGCAAAAGCATCGCGTGGCTTCCTTGGCTAGTTTAATGGGCTTAGAGTCCAGCGATGAAGCGGGCGTATTGGCGGGTACCTTAGTGCGGCGCATCGAGCGATCTCACTTTGATGTTGATAATGTGCCCAGCGCCAAGAGAACCGTGCTCAATCCCAAACAGAGCCAGCCCGCGAGTTTTGTTATGGCGCGCAAAGATCTGCCAGAAACGCTGCCGCCACATTGGTCGGTGTCGCCGCTGGATGCTGACGAGCGCTCCGTCAGGGTGGATCTCGAAAGCAGCCAAACGCTAATGGTCGATACGGCTGCCACAATGCCTGTGCAGTCGGCAGGGCAGTTGCCCAGTGGCTTTGATCCCGCGGCTCTATACCGGTCCACCCATCATCCCCGGGGCTTGCAGTTGGCTATATTAGGGGCATCCGATGCGATAAATTCGCTCGGTATCGCTTGGCAAGAAATTATGGAGTGCATAGCCGCCGATCAGGTGGCGGTGTACGCCTCGAGCGTCATGTCGCAATTGGATGCCAATGGCTACGGCGGCATGATCAGTGCCCGCCGACGCGCGGATCGGGTCAGTTCAAAGCAGCTTGCCCTGGGTTTCAACTCGATGCCTGCCGATTTTATCAACGCCTATGTTCTGGGGAGTGTGGGAGCCACTGGTGCGGTCACCGGTGCCTGCGCTTCATTTTTATACAATTTGTGCCACGCTGTTGAAGATATTAAAAGTGGGCGGCGCAAGGTGGTGGTGGTAGGAGCCAGCGAGGCGCCGGTGTTGCCCGAAGTTATCGACGGTTACGCCGCAATGAGTGCACTGGCCAGCGATGATGGCCTGCGTAAACTCGATGGGCTCTCTGCGGACGCGTTGCCGAACCACCGCCGAGCCAGCCGTCCCTTCGGCGATAATTGCGGATTCACTATCGCGGAATCCTGTCAGTACGTGGTGTTAATGGCCGATGATTTGGCTCTCGAGCTGGGCGCTGATGTATACGGTGCCGTGCCGGGTGTGTACGTGAATGCCGATGGCCCGAAAAAATCTATTTCGTCGCCAGGGGCGGGGAATTACCTCACCCTGGCCAAAGCGGTCGG
>JAHQVY010000016.1 GCA_019634095.1 Cellvibrionaceae bacterium | reverse complement strand
GCTGGCATTACCGAACTTATCGCCGTAAGAGACAAAGGCTTTATAGCCATCGACCGAGTCATCGAAACCGTAGGCATCAAACTGCTGATTAAAATAAGCGACATCGGCGTGAAACTCTCGCTGCTGCGGTATGGCTGTTTCAATTAACACCACTCCGCCCATCGCATTGCCACTGTACTCGGCAGAAAAAGGCCCATAAATCACTTCCACTTGAGCGATTTCACTGGCCGACACCATCGTCCAGCGCGGCGCGCCGTTCCAGCGACTTTGCAATAAATAATGTAGTGGCACACCATCGGCAAAAACCATGGAGCGAGCCGTTTGAAACATATTTGAACCGCGTATTCCCAGGGTGCCGTTGGAGTCGCCAATAAAGCGACGACGAATCACCAAACTGGGCTCGAACTTGACTAGATCTTCTGTGGTGGCCACGTTAATGGCTTTGATATCGTCTTTGGTGAGCAAGCTTGTAGGGCTTACATAATTCGCAGAATCGCTATCTTGGCTGCGCCCCCAAATATGAATTTCTTCCAAACGATAATCTGTAAGTTCTTGTTGGTTTTCTTTCTCTGCCCATACTTTTGTAATATTAAACAACAGCAAAGCCGCGTAAAGAAAACCTACCCAACAGCATTTTTTATTAATAGAAAAAACCAAACTAAGCCACCCAAATTAATCAAGAGATCTAAAATATCGCTTAAATCAAAGCACTTTTTTGCTACGACTAAAACTATACCCAAAACACTTGATATTTAGGTATAGATATAAACGTGTTTAAACCGTAAGCGAAATGACCGCCGCGAAATATGTATAAGTTATTTATGCGCAGTGTAAATTAGCGGCCACTAAAAGTCAGTGAGTCAAATTGTCGCAGGCTTTGTAGTGTTTTAGGCGAAGCTCCCGTCGCAAGCGGCACCTGGCGGTTGCAGCTAGATACTCTCGATGCTTTACGCTCTAGGACTTAAGCTCAGGAGCCGCAAGGCCCTTGGCGAAGTCGTTGTGCCAACCAAAGTTGCTGTGCCAGCCATTGCGCTATTTGCTACCAAATTGGCACATTGCCACTGCGCCCCAATGTGTTATATTCACTTTGCCTATTTGGTCTTAGTCTGCCTCGCAAATCCCGCTGTGCGATAATCTTGTCAATGCTTAAGGTCTAATCCTCAGCTGCGAATAGAAACTGTGAACAGGTGACGAGCCTAGAAGGGAAGTATTTATAGGGGACTTGCAACTTGAGGTGGATTTCTGGTTAATCTGTGTAAAAGTCATTGAAAAATAATAATGCATAAAATCTTCAAAGCTACAGTTATCGGCTTTAAAACTTCCACATTCGAGGCAAAAGCGATAAACGCCCCACTCTTGCGCATACGTAAATTGCAGTTTTACGCTCGCAAAACCGACCGCCTTAAAAACTCAAAACCTATGCACACCGAGAGATGCTTCTGACTAGCCATATGTAGAAACCACAGTTCAACTTAAGACCTATCAACAAAAACTCAACAAGCAACATAGAAGCAACATAGAAGCAACACACAAGTCATACACAAAAATATATCAAATAATACGCAAGTAAATTTAATATTCTATGAGAAAAATAATTCAATAACTAACATAAAAAATACAAAGTTCACAAGCGCAATAGAGACCAACAGCTCAAAATGAAACCAGCCCTCGTTTCAGCACCACTCAAAATAAAATTATTGATACTTATAGCAATGCTTTTTACCGCAGGCGGGGTGCACGCCGCTGCGGAACTGCCACAAATTAAAACAAGTAATGGTCGCCACGCCCTATTTGTGGATAACAAGCCGTATTTAATACTGGGCATTCAAACCAATAATTCAACTAATTATGCCGCCGCCTTAAAAGATGTATGGCCGGTCGCCAAACTCACTCAAGCCAATACCCTGTCCATCCCCATCGCCTGGGAACAAATAGAACCAAAAGAAGATCATTTTGATTTTTCTTTTGTTGATTATTTAATTAAAGACGCACGCAGAAATAACATACGCTTAATTTTGCTTTGGTTCGCCACCTGGAAGAATAACGCGCCGCACTATGCACCCGGCTGGGTAAAGCTCGACGATAAGCGCTTCCCCCGTGTGGTTAAACCAAATGGCGAGTCGCTTAATTCCCTATCGCCACTGCACAGCACCACACTGGAAGCCGACAAAAAAGCTTTTCGTCGATTAATGGCCCATTTAAAAAAAGTGGATAAAAAACGCACCGTTATTATGGTGCAAGTCGAAAATGAAGTAGGCACCTACGGCGCGGCGCGAGATTACTCGCCTACGGCGGAAAAACGCTTTCAGCAGGCGGTGCCAAATGAACTGGTAACTGCGCTAAACCTGCCCCCGGGCAAGTGGCGCGAAGTGTTTGGCGCAGCTGCCGACGAATCTTTTCACGCCTACCATATTGCCAAATACTGCGATGCCATCGCCGCGGCGAGCAAAGCCATTTACCCCTTGCCTATGAATGTAAACGTGGCCTTGCGCAACCCCTTTAACCCGGGTAAACCCGGCCAATACGCTAGCGGCGGGCCCACCGATAATATGTTACCTATATGGAAGGCCGCTGCACCAAATATCGATTTGCTAAGCCCAGATATTTATTTTCGTGATTATAAAACGGTAAGCAAGGTACTTGAGCTTTACTCACGCCCGGACAACCCCTTATTTGTTTCGGAGATTGGCAACGACCAGCCCTACGCCCGGTATTTTTTTGCCACCATGGGTAAGCAGGGTATTGGTTTTGTACCCTTTGGCATGGATTATACCGGCTACACCAATTACCCCTTGGGCGCGCCCAGCTATACCCCGGAAGCCTTTCAGCCCTTCGCAGAGATATACGGTTTAATGGCGCCCTGGGCCCACGTTTGGGCCGCACTCAGTTTCGAAAAGCCAACCTGGGGTTTTGCCGAACCGGTGGACACGCAGGGACAGGCACGGAAGATTTGGAACGCCCAAGCATCGCCAGAAGGCACACAACCATCACCCGAAGACATACAGGAACGGGCAAAAAACTACACCCAGCGCGCGGATATGGGTTTGTGGGATGTGGAGGTCACTTATGGCCGCCCCATGTTTTGGACAGACCCACCCAAAGGCAACCCGGTAGCCTCTGGCGGCGCCTTAGTGGCCAAACTCGGCGACAACCAATTCTTAGTTACCGCCTTACACGCGCGAGTGGACATCAAACCCTCCGAAGAACTCAAAGGCCAGCGCAGCATGCATTTGCGTGTTGAAGAGGGGCACTTTGACTCGCGTGGCAACTGGGTGTTCGAGCGCGTTTGGAACGGCGACCAGACCGATTGGGGATTAAATTTCGATGCGAAACACCACCTATTAAAAATTACCATGGCGACTTACTGATCGCCGTCCGCAACGATGGTAAATAAGGCCAACAACCGTGCCCGGCGCCAGCACACAATCATTGGCGCACTCCCAACACCTAAACCCCAAACGCTAAGGGCATAGTTTACAGCGCAGCGTGTTTCAGTTTGTATGCACATAACATAACAACTTTTCTTGTTGCGCTTTTCAAGTTCGGCTGCCAGTTTAAAAACCATACCGCTGCGCTTTGCCTTTCATCAACCATTAAACTGTTATTCAAAAACGAGGGTAATAATGACGATAAAAAATTGGTTTGCGCAAGCTGCACTAAGCGCGACACTAGCCCTAGCACTCGCTGCTTGCAACCCCGTCTCCCAGAGTTCCCAAAACCGACCACAGCAAGCCGACTTTCAAAAAATTGACAACGGCATCATTGTAAATTTACCGCAGAGTCCTTCTGCAAAAGCGCTGCGGGTTGAGGTGATAGCCGACAATATTCTGCGCATTAGTGCCTCGCCCTCCAGCAGCTTTAATCTGCCCGACAGTTTGATGGTGGTGGCCGAGCCGGATAGCGAAACACCTTACGAAGTGCAGGCATTAGCGGATATGCTGCGTATTAAAACCGGCAAGATTCGCGCGGATATCGCCTTGCCAAGTGGCAAAATACGCTTTTTTAACGCCGACGGCGAACCCATACTGGTCGAAGAAAACCGCGGCCAGTTTGCGCCGGTTACCGCAGACCCAATGAAACCGGATACAGACGCCTTTGCTATCCGCCAAAGCTTTAAGCGCGCAAGCGATGAAGCCCTCTACGGTTTGGGTCAACATCAGCATGGCCATATAAATTTAGCCGGCCAAGATGTGGAAATGACAACTCATAACTTAGTGATTACCGTGCCGTATTTGGTGTCTACGCGCAACTATGGCATTTTGTGGGACAACAACTCGCAAACCCGATTTGGCGACCCGGAGCCGGCGAAAGCCCTGCATACCGATTTAACTTTATTTGACGCCGAAGGTCGCCCCGGCGGACTCACTGCACGCTATTACGACGGCGATGAACTCAAGTTCAGTCGCGTGGAAAGCGATTTGGATTATCAATTCTTGAGCCATAGTAGTGTGCGCGAAAACCCGATGCCGGATGCGGTGAAAGACGCGAAAAATTTACGCGTTGAATGGGAGGGTAGCATTCAAGCGAAAACCACTGGCACGCATCGCTTTAAAATGTACTCCAGCAGCTACGCTAAATTATTCATTAACAATGAACTCAAGCTGGATCGCTGGCGGATGAATTGGAACCCCTGGTTTCACAATTTTGAAATGCCAATGCAAGTCGGTGAAAAATACAAAATAAAAATTGATTGGCTAGTGAACGGCGGGTATTTTCGCCTGTTGCATCGCGACCCGCTGCCCGAAGCGGAACGCGAGCTAATTTCTTTCGCCTCTGAAACCGGTAAAGCCATTGATTATTACGTGGTAACGGGCAATGATATGGATCAAGTGATTAGCGGTTACCGTCACTTAACCGGTAAATCGGTGATGTTGCCTCGCTGGGCCTACGGGTTTTGGCAAAGCCGCGAGCGCTATAAATCTCAAGATGAAATTATCGACGCGCTAAAAGAATATCGCCAGCGCAAAATTCCCATCGACAATATTGTTTTGGACTGGTCGTATTGGCCGGTCGACGCCTGGGGTAGCCATGATTTCGATCCGGAATTCTTTCCCGACCCCAAAGCGCTTGTAGATAAAGTACACCAGATGAATGCGCAAATTATGATTTCGGTTTGGCCAAAGTTCTACCCCACCACCAAGCATTACAAAGCGTTAAATGAAAAGGGTTACATGCTCAACGGCAATATTGAAGAGGGCAATTTAGACTGGATTGGTAAGGGTTATCTTAATGCGTTCTACGATGCGTTTAATCCGGACGGGCGAGAAATGTTTTGGCGCCAACTGGACAATAAAATTAACGTGTACGGCTTTGATGCTTGGTGGTTAGATGCCGTGGAGCCCGATATGCATTCCAATACCTCCTGGCAAAAACGCATGGAATTAATGAGCCCGAACCACTTGGGTTCGGGAGCGGAGTTGTTTAATGCCTACGCCCTACCCCATGCGGAAACGGTTTACCGCGGCGACAGAGCCGCCGACAACAAGCGGGTATTTATTTTAACGCGTTCGGGGTTTGGCGGCATTCAACGCACCGCCTCAGCGGTTTGGAGCGGCGACATTGTTTCTCGCTGGTCTAATTTGAAAGAACAAATCGCCGCCGGTGTTGGCACCGCGATGGCCGGCGTTCCAAACTGGACCTTTGATATCGGTGGTTTTACACCGGAAGACCGTTTTCGTTCCAATGCGACAAAGTCGCCCTTTGTCGGCCCATTCAGCGACATGGACAAAGACCAAGTAGACGAATGGCAGGAATTAAACACCCGCTGGTACCAATTTGGCGCCTTTGTACCGCTGTATCGCTCTCACGGTCAGAACCCCTATCGGGAAATATACAATATTGCCGAGCAAGATTCAGAGCACTACCAAAGTATGGTTTGGTACAGCAAATTACGGTATAGATTGTTACCCTATATTTATTCCATTGCCGGCGATATGCACCACAAAGACGCTACCCTAATGCGCGCTTTGGCCATGGATTTTCCACACGATAAACGCGCGAGAAATTTGAACGATGCGTATCTTTTTGGCCCGGCTTTTTTAGTTAACCCGATTTACCAATATGGAGCTCGGACCCGCGACCTATACTTGCCCAGCGGCGCCACGTGGTACGACTTTTACACCGGTAAACGGTTTCATGGTGGACAACAAATTACCGTAGCCGCGCCACTCGAGCGCATGCCCCTGTTTGTTAAAGCGGGCTCAATTGTGCCCACAGGCCCCGAAATACAGCACTCAGACGAGCTTTTGAATGCAGATATCACCATAAACGTGTTTACAGGTGCCGATGGCGCGTTTGAACTTTACGAAGATGATGGTCGCAGTTATGGCTACGAAAAGGGTGAGTGGTCAAGAATCCCATTACAGTATAACGAAATGAATAAAACCTTAACTATTGGCGAACGCATTGGCAAGTTTCCGGGCATGGCGAGCAAACGCGCCTTACATATTCGTTGGATTAGCGGCGAGAGCCCAACCGCTAGTGATTTTTCTGCCGGTATTCGCGAGAGTGTCAATTACAACGGGAGCCCCCTGAGCATAATCCTAAATAAATCAGTTGGATCGTAGCGAGGGCGTTCAAGGGGCTGAAAT
>JAHQVY010000130.1 GCA_019634095.1 Cellvibrionaceae bacterium | reverse complement strand
TGGTGCGTTAGTTGAAGTTGGCGCTGCCCGCAAAAATATCCAGTGGCTGAGTGAACATCTGAGAATGAAAAACCGCTCTTTGGGGCCACCCACAGCGGATGGTGCGGGACTCTATTTGGTGAAGGTGGTCTATCCCGAGGCCTTTGGTTTGCCTTGCGAGCCGTCGGGGCCTCGATTTATTAGCAATGAGCCCCGCAAAGGCTAACGATGATTTTTTCGGCGGCGAGCCTTGCTTGCAATGAGCTTGTGACCGCTTGTTGCGCAAAGCCTTGCGCAACAGATTATTGGCGGTTCAACAGCTCACCGCTTATCTGATAGTATTGCTCACCTTTAATTTGTCAGGTGCTGCGCGATGCGGGTGAGAACAAAGATCTGTGGTATTACTCGATTGCAAGACGCGCGAGTGGCTGTTGAAGCGGGTGCCGATGCCATTGGTTTGGTATTTTATCCACCGAGTCCGCGAGATATTAGCGAAAACTTGAGCCTGGCTGCCGAGATAACGCGCGAAGTGGGGCCCTTTGTTACCGTGGTCGGTTTAGTGGTGAACCCGGATGCCGAGCACTTAAACCGCATATTGGGAAAAGTCCCGCTGCACACACTACAATTCCACGGCGACGAGACCGAGGCGTTTTGTCTTCAGTTTAATCGCAGCTATATAAAGGCCGTTCGTATGAAACAAGGTATTAATGTTAACCAGCAGATAGCGGCATATCCTTCTGCATCTGGCATTTTGCTCGATGCTTATAAGAAAGGTACCCCCGGTGGTACGGGGGAATCTTTCGATTGGGGCCGAGTGCCGCTCAATGCAAAAAAACCCATTGTCTTGGCTGGTGGATTAAACCCGGGCAACGTCACCACTGCCGTGAGAATAACCGAAGCCTATGCGGTGGACGTTAGCGGCGGTGTGGAGCAGTCACCGGGGGTTAAGAGCGCCTCTAAAGTGCGAGCGTTTGTTGAACATGCTGTGATGGAGAATTAAGTGAATAAGCCTATAGATTACAATGCAATGCCCGATGCGTCGGGGCACTTCGGCAATTTTGGTGGCCGTTTTGTTTCAGAAACCCTGATGCATGCGCTCGACGAATTGCAATCGATTTACGATGACGTCAAAAACGATCCCAGTTTCAGAGCTGAATTCGATAAAGACCTAGCCCACTATGTCGGTCGCCCCTCGCCGCTGTACTTTGCCGAGCGTTTAACAAAAAAAATTGGCGGCGCGAAAATTTATTTGAAGAGGGAAGACCTCAACCACACCGGGGCGCACAAAGTTAACAACACCATCGGCCAGGCCTTATTGGCCAAGTACACCGGGAAAACGCGCGTCATAGCTGAGACCGGTGCCGGGCAACACGGAGTGGCATCCGCCACTGTGGCCGCTCGCTTAGGTATGGAATGCGTGGTGTATATGGGCGCTGAAGATGTTAAGCGTCAATCGCTGAACGTTTACCGTATGAAATTGCTCGGAGCTACCGTGGTGCCGGTTGAGTCGGGTTCGAAAACCTTAAAAGACGCTATGAATGAGGCCATGCGCGACTGGGTAACCAATGTCGATAACACGTTTTATATTATCGGTACTGTGGCCGGTCCTCATCCTTATCCGCAGTTGGTAAGAGATTTTCAATGTGTTATAGGCCGAGAGGCGAGGCAGCAGTGCCTAGCACAAGAAGGGACGTTGCCTAACGCGCTTGTCGCCTGTGTTGGTGGCGGTTCCAATGCCATCGGTTTATTCCATCCTTTTCTAAGCGATGACGGCGTCGACATTTACGGCGTAGAGGCGGGCGGCCTGGGCGTTGAAACCGGCAAACACGCGGCGCCCTTAAACGATGGTGTGCCCGGCGTGTTGCACGGTAATCGCACCTATTTGATGGAGGATGAAAACGGCCAGATTATTGAAACCCATTCGATTTCCGCAGGGCTCGACTACCCGGGTGTTGGTCCGGAGCACGCCTGGTTAAAGGATTTAGGCCGGGTTAAGTATGTCGCGATCAACGACGATGAAGCGATGCAAGCTTTCAGAAATTTAACGCTGGTTGAAGGAATAATGCCGGCCTTGGAAACCAGCCATGCGATGGCTTATGCCGAGAAACTGGCACAACAGCGACCCAAAGACGAGATCATTCTAGTGAATCTGTCTGGGCGGGGCGACAAGGATATTCTTACTGTTGCCAAAATTGATGGCATTGAGGTGTAGCGCATTTATGAGCAGAATCACTGAAGTATTACAGCAGTGTCGAGCCTCCGGTCGCAAGGCATTGGTGACTTATATTGTCAATGGTGATCCGCGCCCCGAGGTTACCCTTGCGGCCATGCACGCGCTGGTTGCGGCCGGTGCCGATATTATCGAACTGGGGGTGCCTTTTTCCGATCCTATGGCCGAGGGGCCTGTGATTCAAAAGGGGCACGAACGCGCACTGGTTCATCACACCAGCCTGGCTGGATGTATTTCCCTCGTCGGCGAATTTCGCCAGACCAACCGCGAAACACCGGTGGTGCTCATGGGTTATGCTAACCCGCTCGAGCGCATGGGCTATGGCGCCTTCGGCACCGCAGCGAGTGCGGCGGGGGTAGACGGCCTGCTTACGGTGGATTTGCCCCCGGAGGAGGCGAGTAAGCTGAAGCAGGAGTTAGCGCAACTGAACTTGGATACTATTTATTTGATAGCACCTACCACCACCGAACAGAGAATCGCATCGATTGTGTCTTTGGCGAGTGGTTTCGTATATTACGTATCACTCAAAGGTGTCACCGGTGCCGGACACCTCGACGCGGATTCCGTACAGCAAAAAGTCACCGAAATTCGCCGTCACACGGCTCTGCCCCTTTTGGTGGGTTTTGGTATAAAAGACGCCGATAGTGCCAAAGCCATCGGCGCTTGCGCCGATGGCGTGGTGGTGGGTAGTGTGCTGGTGAAAGCCATGGGAGAGGCCACCGATCAGAGCTGCGAAGACATTTGCCAGCGTTTGACCGAGATAACAGCGTCGATTCGTTCTGGGCTTGATTCCCTATCCTGAAATTATTTTAGTTAGAGTTTTCTTATATGAGTTGGTTAGACAAGATTGTTCCCAGTGTTGCCAGGCGCAACGAAGAAAAGCGCAATGCAAGCAAAGTACCCGAGGGTTTGTGGAAGAAATGCACCAAATGCGACGCCGTTTTGTACCGTCCTGAGTTGGAAAAAAACCTCGATGTCTGCCCAAAGTGTGATCATCATATGCGCATAGGTGCACGTCGCCGTTTGCAAATTGTACTCGATGAAGAGGGACGTGAAGAAATCGCCACCGAGGTGTTGCCGGTGGATCGTTTGAAATTTCGCGATGTCAAAAAGTACCGCGATCGCTTAACCACAGCGCAGAAAACCACCGGTGAAAAAGACGCGCTAATTGCGATGAAGGGGACACTAGAGGGCGCGCCGGTGGTTGCCAGTGCCTTCGAATTTGCCTTTCAGGGCGGCTCTATGGGCTACGCGGTGGGCGAGCGCTTTACCCGTGCCGCCCTGATCGCCCTCGAGGAGAAAATCCCCTATATCTGTTTTTCTGCCACTGGGGGGGCGCGCATGCAAGAGGCCTTGATCTCGCTGATGCAAATGGCGAAAACCAGTGCAGTGATCGAACGTATGAAACAGCGGGGTATACCCTTTATTTCCGTGATGACCGACCCGGTTTACGGTGGGGTTTCCGCCAGTTTAGCCTTGCTTGGCGATATTAATATTGCCGAGCCTGGGGCTCGGGCCGGTTTTGCGGGGCCGAATATCATTGAACAAACTATTCGGCAAAAATTACCCAAGGGTTTTCAACGCAGCGAATTTTTGTTGGAGCACGGCGCCATCGATATGATTATTCACCGTACAGAAATGCGTGAAAAACTCGCTAGCTTGTTAACTAAGCTTACCTACTACAAAGCGTCCTAAACTGTTGGTTTTACTGTCATAGTCAATTTTGCTTCTCTCGCTCAGTGGCTCGCCCATTTAGAGCGAGTCCATCCCAGCGAAATCGATCTGGGTTTGCAGCGTGTGGCCCAGGTAGCCGCTCGCTTGGGGGTCGATAAACCCGCCGCTACCGTTATTACTGTGGCCGGTACCAACGGTAAGGGCAGTTGTGTGCGCACTATGGAAGCGCTGCTCACCGCGCAATCCCTCGCCACTGGTGCCTTTACCTCTCCCCATCTACTGGCTTTTAACGAGCGAATTCGAGTAAATGGGGTCAACGCGAGTGATGGCGAAATTTGCCAGGCCTTTGCGGCCATTGAGTCGGCTAGGCAAGACATTTCGCTGACCTATTTTGAATTTGCCGCCTTGGCCGCGTTGTATATTTTCCAGCAACAAGATTTAGATTACTGGCTGTTGGAGGTGGGCTTAGGCGGGCGTCTCGATGCGGTGAATATCGTGGATGCAGACCTTGCCGTGATTACCTCGATCGATTTGGATCATCAGGCTTGGCTGGGCGATACCCGCGAAGCAATCGCCGGGGAAAAAGCCGGCATTTTGCGAAATAAAATTCCCTGTGTCGTGGCGGAACCGGCGCCGCCGGCTTCGCTGCTAAAAATTATTCGATCTCTACAGTGCCAGCACTTCCAGTATGGCAAGGCCTTTGATTTGAGCCCGGCTGGGCAGCTCAGGCTGAGCTTGGATAGCGCGACTGGCGACGTCGCGGGCGCGCCACAGCGTTTTACTTTGGCAGGGCTCAGGCCGGGTTTGCCGCTACACAGCGTGGCGGCTGGCTGCCAAGCACTGGCAATTGTCAACTGCTTACCTTTGCCGGAGATGCTCAGGTCGATACTGAATAATGTAACGCTGGCAGGGCGCTTTCAAGTTGAAACCTGGCAGGGCCTTAGGGTGGTGCTCGACGTGGCGCATAACCCAGCGGCGAGTCGTTTGTTAGCGGCAAAGCTCGAACACTTCAGGCAGAGAAACGCGACGTATTTCGTAACCGCTATTGTTGGTATGATGCAGGATAAGGACATTGAGGGCTGTTTTGCACCCCTGATTTCACAGATTGCGCACTGGATTTTGGCAGAATTACCCACCGCGCGCGCCGCAACGCCGCAGCAAATGCGGCAGGCCTTGCAAAGGCTGGGCGTTGCGCAAACACAGGTGCAAACGGCTCACAGTGCAGAGCACGCGTTTCGGCTTGCACAAATTCACGGTGAAACCGCCCAAGGCGCTCAATCTCCCCTTTTGTTGGTGGCGGGTTCGTTTCACACCGTTGCAAAGGGTTTGGCCTTTATAGATGCAAATCGTTGAGCCAGTGACTGGAACCGGCGGCCAGCGATGGAGCTTGCCAGAATTTTCTTACATTTAACCATCTAAAAGTGAGTATCGTGGACGACGGAGTAAAACAACGCATCGTAGGCAGTTTTGTGCTGCTGGCCTTATTGGTTATTTTCCTGCCGGTTTTTTTTGATCGCGAGCGTATCGCCCCGGTGGACCGCGAAACACAAATACCACTTTTGCCTGAATTGGAAGCCTCCGAGGCTGAGATTCAGGAAATTGAAATGGATTTAACGAAAGATACTAACGACAGTGCTTCATCAGCTGGTGCTTTGCAGAAAAAAACCTTGCAAAAATCACCTCCAGCCAAATCTCCAGCCACACCTCCACCCAAACCGCGACCACTGAAAACAGCGACCAAGGCCGCCGAGCCGAAAAAGGTGGTCGCTGTCGCCGCAAAGCCCTTACCGACGATGCCGCCGGATAAAAGCGTACCAGTGAAAAAAATGTTTACCCCCAAAGATACCCCAGCGCCGGCTGAACCCTATGTAAAACCGAGCTTAGATAAAAACGGTGTGCCGCAAAGCTGGGTGTTGCAAGTGGGTAGTTTTCGCTTTGAGGACCATGCCAAACAAATGCGCGACAACCTGGTGAAGATGGGCTACCGCGCATTTGTGCGCGGTGTTGACACCGCCAATGGCAGAATGACTCGGGTGTTTGTGGGCCCCAAATTGGATAAATCTCGCTTGTTAGAGGCGCAAAAGGTTGTGGAGGAGAGATATCAACTCAAAGGCATTTTAGTGAGGTTTGAGCCTTAGCTGCGGCTGCTTGCTGGTATCCAGTCTTGCGATGCAATTTAGCTTGGCGGGGCTATCACCGTGTGCAAACCCATAGGCATTCTGCAATTCCCGGTTTGCAAAGCCAATCTCTGATCCTCTTCTATTCATTCTTCAATGCTATTTGCCCCTTTAATTTCCCTATCTAATCCCGTGTAAACGTCGCGTTTAAAATTCTCTCGAGGTGGTGGCAGTCCGTCGTGTCAAAGCTTGCTTCCCGGTTTGAGTCCACATCCAAGACTGCGATGAGATGGCGATGTTTATCGAACACCGGCAACACTATCTCCGAGCGTGTGCTGCTAGAACAGGCGATATGATCCGGGTAGATGTTGACGTCCTCAACAATTTGGGCTTGTTGCGTGCGCGCCGCCGCGCCACAGACACCGCGATCGAAGCTTATTTGCAAACAGCCATGGCTTCCTTGGTAGGGGCCAATTTTTAATAAATGGCTGTCCACAACCCGATAAAAGCCGGTCCAGTCAAAGTAGTCAATACTTTGGTGCAGCTCGCAAACTACGGTGGCCATTAAAGCGATTTGATCGCTTTCACCGTCGGTGAGTGCCGCAATGCGCTGTTCGAGCTCGGTATACAAATGCTGTTTATTTTGCCGCGATAATTGCTTTAGTGGCGTCAAATTAGTTTGGCCTCTCTGGGGCTGGGTTGGTTAAGCGATTTTTGGTGTTAAGGCTGGTCTTCTTTTTGCTGCAATAACACCGGCCCGGGCCCATACTGCGATAAATGATCGTCTTGGTTGTAGAGCGGGCACTTATCCATCGACAAACAGCCGCAGCCGATGCAGCTGTTCATAAGAACACTCAAGCGTTGCAGGGAGGCGATGCGACGATCTAACTCTTCCTGCCAGGCCATGCTCAGTTTTTGCCAGTCTTTTTGATCGGGGGTGCGATTGCTCGGTAGGCTAGCAAAGGCGTTTTTGATGTTCTCCAAGCTCAGTCCTAATTTTTGCGCTGCTTTTATAATCGACACCCTTCTAATGACCGTTGGATGATAGCGGCGCTGGTTGCTCGCATCGCGCTCGCTGCTAATTAAGCCTTTCGCTTCGTAAAAGTGCAGTGCCGATGCGGTTACGCCAGTGCGCTTTGCCACTGAGCCAATACTTAAATTTGCTTGATTTCCCATAATTTTAGAATTTCACCGCTAGTTTAACTTTATTTTTGTTTTTTGTTTTTTCTTTTCCCCTCTTCCTTTATTTAACTCTCTTTTCTTCTTCTCTTTCCCTCCTCCTTCTCCTTTTTTTCCTCCTCCTCACATTTCTCCTTCTTTATTCTCCTCCTCCTTCCCCGCTCCGCTTG
>JAHQVY010000129.1 GCA_019634095.1 Cellvibrionaceae bacterium | reverse complement strand
TGCCTGGGCCCAGGCCTCGCCTTTGGGGGCGTGCAATTTGCCAAATAAATAATCAACCGTTTTATCGTCTGGGGCAATTAGCCCGGTAAATGCCGACAATTCCACGGCCATATTACACAGCGTAAGCCGCGATTCTATATCTAGCGCGCGAATCGCCGCGCCGGCAAATTCAACCGCGTAGCCGCTGCCTGCGGCAGTGCCGAGTTGGCCAATAATATGAATAATCAGGTCTTTTGCGCTAACCCCCGCCGCCAATTGCCCATGGCAATGAATTCGCATTGTGCGCGGTTTTACTACGCGCAGGGTATTGGTGGCCATCGCGTGCTCTGCGGCGGTGGAGCCAATACCCCAGGCGAGAGCCCCCAGCCCGCCCAAGGTGCAGGTATGGCTGTCGGGGCACACCAGCGTGATGCCCGGCTGGGCGATGCCCAATTCCGGGGATATTACGTGCACGATGCCCTGCCGAGGGTGATTGATATCAAAAAGATGGATGCCTGCCTCTGTGGCGGCTTGACGGGTTGCGCTAATAAACTTTTCACCGCCGGGCATCTCGGTTTTATCGCCGCGTCCCTTCCGGGTGGACACAATATGGTCCATGGTGCAAAACACATTCTGCGGGCTGGCGAGCTGGCGACCGCTCTGCGCCAAACTGAGCAGGGCGATGCTTCCTGTGCGTTCATGCAAAAAGATGCGGTCGATATTGATTAAATACTCGCGGTTACCGAGGGCTTTAAT
This sequence comes from Cellvibrionaceae bacterium, assembly GCA_019634095.1. Classification (GTDB taxonomy): domain Bacteria; phylum Pseudomonadota; class Gammaproteobacteria; order Pseudomonadales; family Cellvibrionaceae; genus JAHQVY01. The sequence goes on along the minus strand of JAHQVY010000129.1, from coordinate 6,892 downwards.
CTGATGGCTTTGCCACAACTTTTCAAACAGAGTTTGGTTCATCGTTTACCGGCGGTGCTTTTCAAGGGCGATGCTTTTCGAGATCGGTGCATGTCAAAAGAGTTGCGTTGCGTAAGTGTATTATTGATATAATGATATATCAATAGTATATTGAGCCGCAACTTTTACCAGCCACAGCCGTTGCAAAGGTGAAGGCCCTTGCAAAAGGGAAAGCCAAAGTCAAAGTTGTTGCAACGGTTACTGGAAATAGCTACTGGAAATAGCTGGCTGAACTGGCTGCCTGCACTCGCTGCCCAATCAATCACCGCCAAAAGGCTAAGGCCCGCAAATAACCATGATCCAAAAAAATTACGCCAATCTCAGCCTGGGGCAAAGTCATTACCGCCGAGCGGGCAGCGGCCCCAAGCTGGTACTGCTGCACCCCTCGCCCCTGTCTTCGATATTTATGGAGCCGATAATTACTTGCTTAAGGGCCCACGTGGATGCCATAGCCCCCGACACCCCGGGCTACGGCAATTCAGACCCGCTGCCAGCGCCCGTTCTGCAAGCGGATAATAGCTTGGCACCCTATGTGGCCTGGCTTGATGAGTTTGTTGACCACCTTGGGCTGGAGCCGTTTGTACTTTATGGATCGGCCACCGGGGCGCAAGTGGCCATCGAGTTCGCCAAGGCTTATCCACACAAGGTGCGCCACTTAATTTTAGAAAATGCCGCCCATTTCGAGTCCAGCGAAGTGCAGGGGTTTCAACGTGAGTATTTCCCCTCGCTGGCCACCCGCGAAGATGGCGGTCATTTTATGCAGGCTTGGCAAATCGCCAGCGCTTTGTTTCAGTGGTTTCCCTGGTATGCCCAGGATGAAGCGCACCGCATTGGCGACGCAGCTAAACTGCCGACCGCGGTGATTCACGCTACGGCCATGGCCTACTTAGTGGCAGGGGAAGACTATGCCCAGGCCTACCGGCGTGCCTTTAATAACGAGCGCGTGGAGCGTTTAACGCCGGTAGCGGTTGCCACCACCGTACTGCGTTGGTCTGGCAGTGTGTTAAAAAAATACAGCGATCGCTTTGATGAATTTGAACTGCCCTCGAATATTAAAATGCAGTGCGTACAGGGTGGGGCCGAAGCGCGCTTGGCGGCTTTACAGCGTATCGTGCGCGCAGTAGTGGCATAAACAGCCTAAATAAAAAGTGGCCTAGACTGGAGAGGGCTTAGGTGGTACGGGGCTTAGGTAGTGGGCTTGGATGGTAAATGGTTCAGATAGCTTAACTGATTAATTTAGGATTATTTATTAACGAGTTACTAAAAAGCCGCTGGCAAGAAAACAGTGGCAGCGAAAACAATCTTGAAAAACGCCGAAAGGCCGCAAAAAAGGCCGCAAAAAAGGCCGCAAAAAAGTGCAGGGAAGGCTCATTAAAAAGATGCCCCGACAACTTGGACGCAGGCAAGTTGCCGGGGCAAAAAACCAAAGGTAGACCTTAGGTTAGAAGCAAAACGTGTTATTGATAGTTGGGGTCCTCCCAGGGGGCAACTGAACGTGAGCGCAGCGGCTGCAACATCACCGGTGGCTCACTTTCGGGGTAGTCTTCGCCCCAGTTAACCGGGTCGCCGTGCATTAGCACTCTGGCGTTTTCGGTGTACCAATCCACCAAATCGCCGTCACAGCGCAGCAAGAAAGTCGTGCCTTCTGTGTCATCTGCGGTGAAGTCGCCGTGGCGAATATGGGCGGGGCGGAAGAAATAGGTGCCTGGCTCCAGGGTGCCGTAGTTGTAATGAAACTTTCCTTGCAAAGTATAAGACTCCTCGAATACGGGGTGGTGGGCCAGGGGGTGTTCGCGCCAGCCCGGTTTGGCGCGAATTAAGCGCGTGTAAAACCCGGTGACCGGGTCGCGGTACATCAGTTTTATATACAAGCCGGGTACGGGTGTACCGCCCCGTTCAAAGTTCATGGGGCTGCCGTTTTTGGGGTCGGTCACTTCATACCATTCCATATCGTTGGTATTTAGGGTTATTAATTTCGATAGCTCGTGTTTATCGGGCGCGTGGGCGGTAGCGGGGGTGAAGGTCCAGTCGCCATATTCTCTGAAAAGCATAATTTCGGTGTTGGCTTTAACCTTTAACGCCGGTGTTAAAACGCCTTTTGGAGCGCAAAAATAACCGCCTTCCCCAAGCACTTGGTCGCCGATTTTTACTTCCCCCGAAAGCACATACCACTCGGTTACTGCGGCGTGTAGGCCGCTAACCCGAGACCAATCGGAGCTGAAAATAACGCGAAGCGACGCCGAGCCAACTTCTTCGTCGTAACTTAAGTTTTGTTGTTTAGCTTCGCCCTGGCCATGGGGCAGTTCAGCCATGTGCCAGATTAAGTCATCTTGATGAACGAATTCAACATGTGGGCGCACTTGAGTTCTCCTAATTCGTATTGAGTAGATAATTTTTTTAGAAATTAACGGTAGCAAACAAATTCAATGGATAAAAATAGATTGTTTTTGCCGCTGCAATAGATAAATAGCTAAGCTCCTCAATTCTCCGCCAGCGCGGATTCAATATTATGTTCAATTTTTTTCATAGGTAATAGTTCTCGGCCTTGCTCCAGAACAAAATTAAAAAAGTGTTGCGCAGCCGGCGACAGGTTTTTGTGTTTGGAATAAATAAGTTCCCACTGGGAATGGAGGGGGAAGCCGCTTACATCCAGCTGAACAAGGCCGTCGTTTTCGGCATTGCTAAGAATATAGACCGACATTATGGAAATTCCCATATTGGCCATCACCGAGTGCTTTATGGCCTCGTTACTGTTAATAGTCATAACACGATTCATTGATAAATTGTGTTGCGTTAAATAATTCATGACTTTGTGCGTGGCGCTGGAACCCGGTTCGCGCATAATAAAATGTTCATGCTTTAAATCCTGCCATTGCAGGTTTTTTTTACCCGCCAGCGGGTGCTTAACCGAGGCGATAATTGCAATTGGGTTGGGTAAAAACGGTGTTGTTTGAACCGCTAGATCTTTGGGCGGCTCGCTAAATATATACAGGTCATCGAGGTTTTCCTTCAAACGTTTAACAATCGTGTTTCGATTGCCGGTATGCAGTTCAATTTCAACGCCCGGGTGACGGCTTTTATAAGGAGCCAGAAAATAGGGCATAAAATATTGCACCGTGGTTACCACAGCGATGTTTAAATGCCCCGAATCCAAGCTTTTAAGTGATTCTAAATTATCGCTCAAGTGCTGCAATGTGGCGAAAATGTCCTGTGCCGCTGTCTGCACTTGCCGCCCCGCTTCGGTGAGAAACATGCGTTTGCCCACGGTTTCGTAAAGCGGTAAACCCAGTGCTTGAGATAACTTTTTTACCTGAATCGATACCGTGGGTTGGGTTAAAAACAGCGCCTCCGCAGCGCGGGCGATACTCTGGTATTCGGCCACTTTTAAATAAATTTGCAGTTGCCGAATGGTGCCTAATCGGGTTAGGTTAATTAAGTTGAGTTTTTGAGGCATATATTACAGGCACCGAATTTCACGCCGCGCGTATTGCGCGCGGCACAGACCCTTTTTTTAGAATTCTTTTAATAGGCGGCCCGCACCCTCTAAGCGATCGGGGATACCGAAAGCGCGCAGCGCGTGCCAATAGGTTGCCGTGTTAATAGCAATTACCGGTTTGCCCAGTTCAACTTCCATGTCCGCCGCTACGTTAACCGCCGACAAATTGGTGCCCACCTGAATAATCGCGTCTACTTGGTCGCTGTTAATTTCGTAAAAAGCATTGCGGGTGGTTTGGTTGCTAACCTCGGCGATAGCGGTCCAAGTGGGGCATTTGAGGCATACATCGCTAAGCGTTTCATAACCGTAGTCGCTAAAAAAGTTAGCCACTTCGCGGTTTGCCACCGGGTAGTAGGGTGACATAAACGCGATTTTTTTTATTCCGCCGTAGGCGGCTAGCGCGGCAGCCACCGATTCCGAGCCCACTGAGATGCGCAAGCCGGAGCAGTCCTCAATATTTTTCTTCCAGGCCTTGCAGCCCTCGGCACCGCCGTAAAAAGTTACCGCAGACATGCCCATCACCAAGTAATCGGGCGCGCAGGGCATCACATGGCGAACCGCGTCAAGCGTGTTCTCTGAAATCACCATAGTGCCCGACATAAAGCTTTCGTCGGAGATCGCATTGGCGTTTTCCACGTAAATACGGCTGTAGTGATTGGTCACTCCGGCGGGGCGCATAGCTTCAAATTCAGGTTCTACGGTGGTATTGGTGGCCGGCCCCAATACGCCGAACTTTGCTCGGTATCCCAGTACGTCGGTCATGGCATTAAATCTTTTTCGGGTTGAACGGTGTGTTTGGCGGCTAGCACAAACTTGCTGTGGGTCTAAAATTAACCGATGCTCGAGCCCCTGCCATAGACAATTATCAATGTTTGCTAAGAAATTTTGCGCGATCCTTCAAACGCTGATGGGTTACCGCATTGTGCAGTGCATGCTGGTCACTCCACTTTTAAATCCATTTTGTATTGGAAATGCTCCGGGTTGTAATAGGCCGCGAGGTGGTCGTACATGTGCTCAATATTATCTAACGTGTTATACGAGCGTCGCACCAGGGTTAGCAGGGCGCTGCCCGGGGCGATGTCTAAAGCGGTAGCCAGTTCTGGAGTGGCAGAGCAGGCGCTCAAGGTTTGGGTGACATGGCTAATATCCAAACCGTGTTGACGAAAAAAGCTTAGGCGGGGTTCGCGTTCAAATAATTTGGGGTCATCCGGCATTGCCACGCCGCCGGTCCAGCTTAGGTAAAAACCAAATTTGCGGCCTTCGCGTTCGCGAATGCGCACTAGATGCAGGGCGCTTTGGCCGCTTTCTAAGTTGAGTTCTTCGCGAATTTCTTGCGGTGGTGGGCGCATCGAGCATTCGAGCACCGTGGCGTCGGAATTGCGTGCCATGCTTTCAATTTCTTGCAGCATGCCCGTGAGAGGCGCGCGAACCGGTTTGGGTTTGTAGGTATAAATAACGTGAGAACCTTTGCCGCGATGCCGTTCCACCAAACCTTCTTTTGCCAGTTCGTCCACCGAGCGTTTAGCGGTGATGCGCGACACATGAAAGGTGCTAGCCAGCTGTTCTTCGGTAGGAATGCGCGCGCCGTGCGGCAGAGTGCCATCGATGATCATGTTTCTTAACACAGTAAACAGTTGGAAGTAGAGCGGCGTTGGCGCCTGCCTGTCAATTGAGGTTAATCGCTCATTAAAAAGGCTGTGCAAGGTGGGGTCCATAGACGTCCTTCGGTGTCGAGTATTTCAGAGGGGGCTGGGCAGCAAATGATCTAATGATATAACAAAGTATAACATGCTCGCAGTCGCCTGGCTGGCGCCAATATGGGTATAAATATACGCATTTCCTGTATTGCCTAAAATGATATATACATATAACATTAATACAATTGTGAATAGCTGGCGTATTGAGCCGCGTTCGCGTGCGGAGTAAATAGCCTAAATTTAACCTAAATGAATTATTTGAATCTCCTGCGGACGCCAAATGAACTGAGATTAAAGCGCTTTTTCAATTTTTCGGCTGTACCAAGTTTGCTACCAGCAAACTTACGGAACCTCGAATTTGCCGCAAAAGTTAAAAAATTCACGCTAATTTCAGCCCCTAGAACGCCCTCGCTGTGATCCAACTGATTAATTGAGGTGTAAATTTGAACGTTGAGGAGAGATAAGTGATTACAACTTTAGCGGTATTAAAGTGGCTGCATATTATTGCCATGGTGTATTGGTTGGGGGGAGAGTGGGGCGTGTTCCACACCTCGCGGTTTATTGTCGACCGCAAACTCTCTATGGACGAGCGACGTCGGCACTTGAGTACCGCCTATATAATTGATATCCCAGCGCGGACCGGTATTATTTTGCTGATGCCCATCGGTTTGCATATGGGCCACTTCTGGGGCGTGCAACCCTACGGCGGTGTTTCTTTAGCGGTAATGTGGGTACTTACTGCGGCCTGGCTCGGCCTGTGTTGGGCTGCGTTCTATTTTAGAGAAACCGACCGCGGCATACGGCTTACTAAAATCGACGAAAAAGTTCGCTATGTGTTAATTCCGTTAATTATCGGCGCTGCCCTGGCTTCTTTGCTGGGCTTTGGGCCCTTTAATGCCGGCGCCGGCCAGAAATGGTTTTCCATTAAGCTCGGCTTATTTGGCTGCTTGTTAATTATTGGCCTGATTCTGCGTTTTATTATGCGTGAATGGACCGAAATGTTTCGTATTTTGGCCGAGGGGCCCAACCAAACAGTGGAAGACAAACTGGAAAAGTCGATTCGCCTTGGTCACACCATGGCTTATATTTATTGGGTGGGTATTGCAACTGTGGGATTCTTTGGCGCCACAAAGTTTATGTAAGCCGTTTGTGGCTGGCGGCACGCGGGGTGCTAGGCGCGAAAGCGAAAAAAGGTCGGCATTTGCCGGCCTTTTTTATTCGGCCATCCCTTTCAATAACGGTGGGTAAATAGGAATGGGTAAAATGCCCGAACGGCCTTAATTTCAGCAAGCACTTTTAGTTGAAGTGCTTGTAGCTATACCCAAAGCGTTTGAGATTTAGGTGTTAGGAGTGCGCCAATTTTTGTTCTTGGCAAGGCGGTACTCACAGGGAAGTGAGGTATTAGGGCAATGCAGAATAGCTATTCTATTTAAGGCGGAGCAACACCGCCAAGGGCACTTAGGGGCGTGCTCATGAGGCCTAAATATCAAACGCTACGGGTATATATCCTGTGTTCCCAGTTGCGATGGATGCTGCATTTTATGAAACCGGATATAGTCTTTTACCCAGCCACAATACGTTTTTTCTGTTCTATAGCTGAGTTGCTTGGCCCGAATAATTGCGCGGAGCTTGTCCATTAGTCGAGTGGGTGGATAGGGTA
>JAHQVY010000128.1 GCA_019634095.1 Cellvibrionaceae bacterium | reverse complement strand
TGTGTCAATGAAACGGTGGCGCGAATGGCTAACCAAGAAGAAAATTGCAGGGGGCGTTTTTGGGAAGGGCGTTTTAAAAGTCAGGCCTTGTTGGATGAGGTGGCCCTGCTTAGCTGTATGGCCTATGTGGACTTAAACCCTGTGCGCAGCCAACAGAGCGAAGATTTGATTGAGAGTGATTTTACGTCGGTTCAGCAGCGATTATTTGATTACATTAAAGATAAAAAGCAAAAAAATACAGATGAAAAGCAGCTAGTAAATCGCGTTAACAAACAGTTGAAAATCAAACAGCTGCTGAGCCTAAAAGATTTACCAGAAGCGCCTTTAGCGCAGTTTTCGGATTCAAGTGATGTGACTGCGAATCATGTGCTGCCCTTTAGCCAAGAAGATTATTTCGCATTACTGGATAGTACTGGCAGAATTATTCGCGAGGATAAACAAGGTTTTATTGATGAGCAATGCCCGCCTATCTTAAAGCGCTTGGGTATTAACCCCGACTATTGGCTGAAACACATTAAGTTTTTTAATTTGAACTACAGTTTTTGCGTCGGGAGACTAGAGCGGATGCGATACTTCGTATCGATTTTTGATCGAGGCTTGGGTAAAGGTTCGCAAGCTTCAGAGCAGATTTATCGCTAGCAAGCCTTATCTACGATGAATCTTGCAAGCGTTATGGGAAGTGGTGCAATAAAAAAACCTGTGAAGCCAAGGCTTCACAGGTTTTTAATAGAAAAGGCTAGGGCTGGCAAGAGCTTGGCGCAGAGGCGATAATATCCGATTCGCTGTCTGCATAACTCGAAACCCAGGGCGTTGCACCACCTTTACCCGCGGTGGCCTTAACGTAGTCGAGCAAGTTATTACCCGGGTCAAAGCGGTTTGAGGAAATGGTGTTGCGTGAAGCGCTATTGTAGGCGTTATTCATATCGGGCACGCTGCCGCTGGACTGATCTAAGCTTGCTGGGGAACCGATAGGATTACAATTCGAGTCTGCGAACCAAACGTCGCTATCGTTTACCCGTATCTGACCACCGGATTGCAAAACAAATAAACCATCGCCTGTGAAATCGCTGAGCTCATCACTTTTGTCTTCTGCTTCTTCCTGGTTGTTTACCACCATATTATCTTCGAAGAGTAAGCGACCTTCCACCCGCACGCTGGCAATGTCTTTGCGGTAGTTGTAGAAAACATTATTCCACAAGTGAGTCTGCCCACGGCGCAACAAAGGGATACGGCGCAAGGCGTTGAAGGTGCTTGATCCGTAGTCATCGTCTAAAGTGACAAATAAATTATTGTGCATCGTACTGGTAATCTGCGCATTGATGGTTCGGCTATCACTTGAGCCATGCAGGGAGGCGCGCTTAACATTAATTAATTTGTTAAAGGAAATGGTAGTGTCGTAAGCGCCTACTTTCAGGTCGAAGGCCGCATCGCCGGTGGTAGAAAAAGTATTTTGATGAATCCAAACATCGTGAGACTCTCCCGTTACTCGCAGCATGTCTGGGTCTAAGCCGTGGTCTTCAATATGCCCCGCGCCCCTGAACTCCATATTGGTAACAATCACGTTAGTTGATACATGGGTAGACGCACCGCTGGAGTCGGCACCTATTTTAAAACCATTAAATAAAAAGTAGGCATTGGCCCCGCGGCCATCGATGGTGGTATTGGAATCTATTAGCTGGTTCCGGATGGGCAGGTCTGAATCATTTAAGCGTTCGTTGTAAAATTCTTCCAGGCAATCTGAGGAAGACACGCCTTTAGAGGAACACCAGGCAAAGGGGTCGCGACACAGATTTTCATTGGCGTCCAGTGCGCTTTGCACTGCGGAGCTGCTGCAGTCGAGGCGGTGCATCGAGATTGCCGTATCATTTCTGAAGTCATCTTTATCGAACACTATCCAGTTGTGGTTTGTCGATGAAACCGCTGCAAGCAACTGCTCTTCAGGGTTGTCGTCGGTGATAATCACCAAATTGCTGCCGCCGCCGGGATTAAACCCTCCAGTAGCATTTTCACCGAAGCCTACGGGCGTGCCTAATGACTGCGACAAACACTCTACGATTGCCTGATCGCTTTGCAAATTCGATTCTCGCCAATTCACATTGGGGTCGTTAATCAAATCTTCGCAGTCGCCACCATTTATGGGTGGTGAAGTGGGCGTGACGGGCGATGGTAGGGGTGTGGGTATTATAGTCGGCCCTGGGCTCGGTGTGGGCCCGCCGGTGGTAAAGTCGGCATAGGTTTCGAACTCTGCGATTTTCGGTGTGCCGCTGGCACTTTGAATAACAAAGTTTAGTTTGTTGAGCGTTACCGCATTAAAGGTCACCACGCCGGCGCCGTTGCCGCTGGCCAGTACATTATCGTTATCGTTATTCACAAGCTGCCATGCGCCAATATTACCTGCCGCATCGGGGGTTTCGATAATGTTCACAGCTGCCACGGTTTCACCGCCGCCCCATTTAATGGAGATTCGCCCAGTACTGCCACTGGGTGACCAAAAGCTGCTTAAATCGCCATCGCGCACATTGCCATAGCTGCTGCCACTGGCCTTACTGGAGCCGTCTGAACCCGCGCCAATACTCAAGTTTTCCCCGTTGTTCAAAACAGAGCCATCGCCGGGGGTTGGGGTCACGTCGGGAGTCGGCGTGGGAGGCGGTGCATCTGAGGGCGTTGGTGTTGGCGTAGCAGTAGCAGTAGGAGTAGGAGTAGGAGTAGGAGTAGGAGTAGGAGTAGGAGTCACCACCGTAAAGCCGGCATAAGTTTCGAACTCGGCCACTTTCGGCGTTCCGCTAGCACTGTTAATTACGAAGTTCAGTTTATCTAAGGTGACGCTGTTAAAGGTAATAGTGCCGGCGCCATTGCCGCTTGCCAATACCGCGCCGTTATCATTATTAATTAACTGCCAGTTGCCAATATTGCCCTGGGCATCGGAGGCCTCGATTATTTTTACCGCGGCCACGGTTTCCCCTCCGCCCCATTTAACGGAGATTCGGCCGGTATTGCCGTTGGGTGACCAAGAGCTACTTAAATTGCCATCGCGGACATTGCCAAAACTGCTGCCACTGGCCTTACTCGAGCCATCTGAGCCCGCACCGATGCTTAAGTTGTTGCCCTCCAGAATTATGCCATTACCGGGCGGGTTTGGAGGGTTAGTCGGTGGTGCGGTCGGTGGCGGTGGTGCGGTCGGGGGCGGTGATACGGTCGGGGGCGATGTTGGCACAACGGTGCAGCTGCCATCCGATGTTTGCATGCCCGTGTTGGCCCCCGCCGTTGACTGAACAATTTGCGGAATACAACTGGTATCGTCTAGCTCATAGGAATAGGGGATATTCACTGTCGTGGTGGAAGTCACATTGGGTCCGGCGGGCGACTCATCACTGGCGCTTTCCCAGGTCACCGAATTGGCAAAGAAGTTACCGCTCACTTGCCAAAAGCCCGGCACATCATCAAAAAAACTGCCAATGGGGTTGCGACTATTTTCAAAATAATTATTTTCAATGCGGATTTTTGCGCCGCGACGGGAATTAATGCCGGTGCCGCTAATACCATTAAAATAGTTGTTATACGAATGTGCCTGCTGTGCATAGCGCAGTAAGGGCATTCGCGATTTTAAATCTTGGTAATAATTGTGGTGGAAAGTAATTTGGTCGTTTTCGTCATCGCTTTCGCTGGAACCAACCAGTCCGCCGCGATCGGAACCTTGCAGATGGTTGTATGACACGGTAACGTATTTTACGTTGTTTTTCATATCAATCAAAGAATCGAAACCATCGCTTTCACCGCCGGAGGCCGTTAAGGTGCAGTGGTCTACCCACACATTGCTGACATCGGATTCCATGCCAATGGCATCACCGCCGTTTGATGTTGGAGACCCGGATTTTTTTACGTCTCTAACATGGAGGTTGCGCAAAATAATATTGTTCGATGTGCGTAAATGGATGCCTATCTCATCGAACAAGGCGCCGCTGCCTACGCCGATTAAGGTGATATTAGAAATTTCTTTCAGCTCAATCACTCCATCTTGGGTATTGCAACTACCGCTCACCTTAGCGGTATTGCCTGGGGTGATTGTGCCTTCAACTTCAATAATGAGGGGCGTGGTGTCTGAAGCGCGTTCACAAATGGCTTGATGAATTTCGGTGCCGGTGGATGCTTGCACCACATTGCCTCCGGCACCGCCGGTGGTGCCACCGTTAAGCGTGGCAAACCCAATAGGCCCCTGTGCGCTGGCAGCAGTGGCATATACATTGCCCGCTGCGATGAGACATCCCGCAACAAGATTTCTTAATTTCATATAGCGATTCCTATTTGTTATTGGTTTTTATAAGGTTTTGATTTTTGTAAGGTGTTTTGCGATCTAGTTTGACCCCTGGGGGCGGGTACTCTGGGCTACCAAAAGAACCTCAGTGCTACTCCGGTTTTAGCCGGCCTAATAACAGTTGTTACCTCGTCATGTATAAATGGCTGCTCACCGGTGAGGGGCTGGGTGTATAGCACGGATTACGGCTAATTTCTCTTGCAACGAATACCCAAAACTGAGTGGATGCTGCGCCAGCTTTATCAACCAAAGTGTTCTTAGTGGTTAAACATCCTCCACTAAATTGGTTGTTTTTTTGGTAAGTCCAGAATAGAGGCAAGAATATTACTTGTCAAACGTCTGTTTTTCTGTCTGAAATATGTGAATCTGTGCAGATACTTGTTAAATTTCGTTGCAATATTTTAAAACTCTGTTGATGCCTGGGGTTGAGAGCGACCCTCAATCACCGGAATTGGTCAAAAATTGCCTTTAAGGCGTGATTATTGGTCTGTTTAACCATTTCTATAGGAGCGCTTTCCTTACCGGTAGATTATAAGTGTCTGGCCAGAATGTGTCTTATAGTCAGACCGATTATATTCCGGTTTGTCAGCACGGGAAGCTATTTCGCTGGGTTTGGCTTAGCTTAGCCGGTATCGGTGTTTTACCTGCCTAGCTTTTGGAGCTCCTGGTGCTATTCGTTTTCTGTTGTGCGGTGCAGTATTTATCTGGCATGGAGAATTGGCCAAGCCGTTTTAAGCTCTCTTCAAGGATGGATTAGAATCAGTATTGGGTTGATAGATAAACGCGCATTCGCCACAATGAAGAGGTAGGCGGTGCGGATATAGTTTAGGGGTAAGCTTGTGGCTATCGGGCGGCTTATGAGCCTAGCCGTGCAAGGTAGCGGGATGATCGCGAAATGCCATCGGCTCTTGTCTTAACAAGGCTGTCTTAACAAGGCTGTCTTAACAAGGCTGTCTTAACAAGGCTGTCTTAACAAGGCCACTTATTCCGCTTTCCAGTTATTCCTTTTTGCACAGTGCAATGCTTGTGAAGGGTCTTTCGGCAGCGGCCAAATCAAAAAATACATTGAACCTTCTGCGGGCGATTTATGTGCAGAAATCGATGTGTTGACTTTTAACACGCAAGCCACCGATGGCCGGATCGATCTTCGCAAGCTTGTTTTTTGGGCCGTTTTTGCAAAGCCAACTCAGCTTGCTGAAGTAACCTGTTGTGTTTGCGTAAACTGCAAACTGAAGAGGCAAGATCGTAAATTAGTGAGTTAAATAAACCCGCTGTTTGAGTTTACGCGGTCCTAATAATTCGGGCTTTATTAAAATAATTATAAAAACCCACCCTAAGCCATCCTTTATGGCTAGAAACGGCGTTCACCGCTGTAGGTTTTTGGAACACACTAAAATTCCTTACCAACATTTATCTGAGTATATGTAACGATGAAGCCTGCACGGTTCTCGTCTCGTTGCGCCCCGGCTGGCCGATTATAAGCGATTCCGCCAGCCCACAGCCCAACCAATAACAAGTGAGTTAAACTAGTATCTGAGATTTCAACGCCGGTGTTCCCAAGTTGGGCTGCGCTCCAGCAATAAAATCACAGCCAATCAGAAAAGGTAAGCTTATGACGAATGCAAGCAAATGTCCCGTCCTGCATGGCGGAATAACCGCAAATCAACACGCGAATGCGAATGGCGAGTGGTGGCCTAAAAGCCTTAATCTCGACATCTTGCATCAGCACGATACCAAAACTAACCCCATGGGCGAGCACTACGATTATAAAAAGCAGGTGCAAACTCTGGATTTTGTCGCGCTTAAAAAAGACCTGCACGCTCTGATGACCGACGTGCAGGATTGGTGGCCTGCCGACTGGGGACATTACGGTGGTTTGATGATTCGCATGGCTTGGCACTCTGCTGGCTCTTACCGCTTGGCGGATGGTCGCGGCGGTGCGGGCGGCGGCAATATTCGCTTTGCGCCTTTAAATTCATGGCCCGACAATGCCAATATCGATAAAGCGCGGCGCCTGTTGTGGCCAATAAAAAAGAAATTTGGCAACAAGATTAGCTGGGCCGACTTAATAATCCTTGCCGGCAATATTGCCTACGAATCGATGGGTTTAAAAACCTTTGGCTTTGCGTTCGGCCGCGAAGATATCTGGCACCCGGAAAAGGACGTGTACTGGGGAGCCGAACAAGAATGGCTGGCTCCCAGTGAAAATCGTTACCAGGACTTAGCAAAGCCAGAAAGCTTGGAAAACCCCTTGGGTGCAACCCACATGGGTTTAATTTATGTGAACCCGGAAGGGGTGAACGGCCAACCCGACCCCTTAAAAACCGCCGCCATGGTACGAGAAACCTTTGCCCGCATGGCAATGAACGATGAGGAAACCGTGGCCTTGGCTGCCGGCGGTCATACGCTTGGAAAATGTCATGGCAATGGCGACCCTTCTATACGCGGCGCAGAGCCCGAGGGCGCCAATATCGAGGAGCAAGGCTTGGGCTGGAACAAACCCGATGGCACCGCCAAAGCCAGTCAAGCCATTACCAGCGGTTTGGAGGGCGCCTGGACCACTCACCCCACCCAATGGGATAACGGTTATTTCTATATGTTATTCACCTATGATTGGGCGTTACAGAAAAGCCCGGCTGGTGCCTGGCAGTGGGAGCCAATCGATATAAAAGAAGAAGATAAACCCTTAGATGCCTCCGATCCGAGCAAGCGTTGCAACCCCATTATGACGGATGCGGATATGGCCATGATCAAAGACCCGGTCTACCGTAAAATTTCCGAAAAATTCTACAACAACCCTGACTATTTCGCCGATGTATTCGCGCGCGCATGGTTTAAATTAACCCACCGCGATATGGGGCCAAAAGCCTGCTACTTTGGGCCCGATGTACCGGCAGAAGATTTGATTTGGCAAGACCCCATTCCGGCGGGTAATACAAACTACAACGTTGAGGCCCTAAAACAAAATATTGCAGAGAGCGGTTTATCTGTGGCGCACATGGTAGCCACCGCGTGGGATAGCGCGCGTACTTTCCGCGCTTCGGATAAACGCGGCGGTGCCAATGGTGCTCGCATTCGTCTGGCTCCGCAAAAAGACTGGCCCGGCAATGAGCCAGAGCGTTTAGCAAAAGTGCTTAACGTGTTAGGGCCACTGGCAAAAGCCAGCGGAGCTAGCCTTGCCGATACCATTGTGTTGGCGGGCAACCTGGCGGTTGAAACAGCGGCCAAAGCGGCGGGCTATGATATTGAAATACCCTTCACCCCAGGTCGAGGCGATGCCAGCGACGAGATGACCGATGCAGAATCATTCGATGTGCTGGAGCCGATCCACGATGGCTTTCGCAATTGGCTGAAGCAGGATTACAAGGTGCCGGCTGAAGAGCTGCTGCTCGACCGCGCCCAGCTAATGGGCTTAAGCGCGCATGAGGTAACGGTGCTTATTGGCGGTATGCGTGTGCTGGGCGCCAACCATGAGGGCAATGAGCAAGGCGTATTTACCGATCGTGTGGGTGCATTGAGCAATGACTTTTTCGTCAACCTAACCGACATGCGCTACGCCTGGCAACCGACTGGCGATAATAGCTACGAACTGCGTGAGCGCAAAACCGGCGACATCCAATGGACCGCAAGTCGGGTTGATTTAGTCTTTGGTTCAAACTCAATCTTGCGTGCTTATGCCGAGTTGTATGCGCAAGATGACAATGCAGAAAAGTTGGTACACGACTTTGCAGCGGCATGGACTAAAGTGATGAATGCCGATCGCTTTGATATTGCCACTACCCCTAGTGTTTGAGTTTTAGGCCGTATGAGCACGCCCTTGGCGGTGTGCTCTGTCTTCAATAGAGCGGCTATTGTAGGGTTTCGCGGCTGGCAAAGAATAAGTCAGTCAAATTGTGGCGCCCCTGCGAGTGAAGCCACAACAGCGAAACAACGCTTTGGTTTGTATGCATTAGGTTTCCGCAGTAGGTTCAACGGATTTTTTTAGTTTTATAATGGATTGAATAAGCGCCTCCTTTGCGTGGAGTGAACCGCGCGCCTCCGCCAACGCTAACTCGCCTTGCTTTAACTGCGCCTCGAGCGCTGTTTGGTTTTTTTCCGCTACCTCGAGTGCTTTCTGTAGCGCTTGTTTGTCTTTCCCCAGATCTGCAAGGCGTTTCGCATCGTCAGCAAGGTGTTTATTCGTTTCAGCGGCAATTTTTTGTAGGCTGTTGACTTCGCCCGCGTAGCTTTCCGCGCTTGCCTGCACCCGGTTTAATTCTTTATTCAGGGCGGTGACGGTGACAGCCAACTCGGCATTGGCGCGAGCCGCTTCGGTGAGTTCCTGTTGCTTATTTGATAGGTTGTGCTGAAGGTTTCTTACCTCAATTTTTTGTTCCTGAAGCTGTTGATCGTAGCGGCGCAGGTCTTGGTCTCGCTGTTCTTGGACCGATTGCCGATAATGCGCCATCGCTTCGCGGTTGTGCTGGTGTTTTTGCTCCAATGAGGCAAGGGTTTTATCTTTTTCTTGCAGCCGTTTTTCTTGCTCGTTCACCGCTTGCTTGGTAATAGCCTGCGCTTGTTGCAGTGCTGTGAGCTCACTAGACAATCTCGCTATCTCAGCCGTTTTTTGTTCGTTGTCTGCCGTGGCTACTTCCAAGGCCGTGTTGAGCCTGGCGGCTTCGGCGCTAACCGTTTCCAGTTGCGTATCGAGCGTGTTTTTCTGCTCCAGAAATTGCGCCTTCGCAGTTTCTATTGCCAGGTCAGCATCGGCTTTTAGCTGCGCGGCAAGCTGTGCGGCCAGCGTTTTTATCGTATCGCTGAGCAAATCTTCCCCTGAGTTGCGCCGCGTAGTCTCGGCCTCAATCTCTTTCACATAACGCTGAATGGTGGTTTTAGAACCGGTATTGCCCAGCTCAATACGAATCGCATCCAGGGAGGGGTTATCACCGCGCGCCGTTATTGCCTCGTAAGCCTTTAAAACTAATGCCTTGTTAATACCGCCGCGCGCCATTAAATCACCTGTTTGTCGATTTCGTACTATATTACGTAATATGTATTTACATACTAAATTTTATTAAATATTTTGTAAATACTTATTTTTTTAATACCGGATAATGTAGGTTATCCGGCCTTATTGCCCGTATGACCCCTTTTAGCCGCGTTGCGCAGTACATGGATGGCGGTTTCCAGAATAGGGCGTAGGGGCGGGAACCTCATCTGGGCACTAGGCCCGTCTTAGTGTCTAGGAATCGTCGCGCCCTTGCGTACTGCGGTAAATCGCTGTGTGAGGTGTGGGGAATGAAATAAGGTGCAGAAGGCAGGAACTATGCGACAAGAGCGGGGCATGAATGCGGCCTTGTTAAGATGAAGTAGGGCAGGGCGGCTTTTTCACTTATTCTCCTAACTTAATCAGTTGGATTGTAGCGAGAGCGTTTAAGGGCTGAAATTAGAGTGAATTTTTAACTTTTGAGGCAAATTCGTAGTCACTATGCGGGTGCAGCAGCAAAATTGAAAAAATGGCTTAATTTAAGTTCATTGGACGTCTCGTCTGCAGTAGATTCAAATGATTCATTTCGGTTAAAAGCTCGGTCTATGCAGGCTGGCAAGCCCTTAAACCCTTAACCCCCCCCCAAAAAAAACAATGGAATCAGCCCCGATGCTAAATTTTTAGCATCGGGGCTTGCATAGGCTTATTCCTGTATGCTAAATTTCTAGCATAATGCTAAAAATTTAGCATTATGGCTCTTTTGCATTTTATGAGCGCTTAACTGACAGCCGCTTAACCGACAGACCCTTAACTTGTTGAAACCAGCCATGCCACCTATTGCCTCTAACAATAAACTGAGCCGTCGTGAGCGGCAGATCATGGACATCCTGATGGAATATAAAGAGTGTTCTGCTCAGGTAGTGCAGCAGGCTTTGCCAGACCCTCCCAGCTATTCTGCTGTGAGAGCACTTCTGGCGCGTTTACTGGAAAAAAAAGAGGTCGGCTTTCGCAATGAAGGCGGCAAATATATTTATTTTCCGCTTATTGAACAGAGCGAGGCTCAGCATTCGGCGTTGCAGCGTTTAATAAAAATCTTTTTTAAGGGCTCGAGGGCAAAAGCGGTTAATGCCTTGCTAGAGGCAGAGGGCGACTCCATTAGCCCAACAGAAATTGCTGAACTTGAGCGCACTATCGCCAGAATCAAGCGTGCGAAAAGCAAGGGCGACAAGCCGTGTTAGCGTTACCGGTAGAGTTAAGCTTCTATTTGTTGGTAGCGCCTGCTTGCTTCCTACTTGGCTTTTATTTTTGTTGTCGCCGCAGGCCCTTTGCAGCGGCGAGCCGTCAGCATTATTTGTATCTTAT
>JAHQVY010000127.1 GCA_019634095.1 Cellvibrionaceae bacterium | reverse complement strand
CTGGGTGAGGGTCCGGTCTCGCAAACCTATTTAAACGCCAAAAAAATTATCGACATCGCACTGGACTGCGGCGCCCAAGCCATTCACCCCGGTTATGGTTTTCTCAGCGAAAACACGGATTTCGTAGAGTTGTGTGAAGCAAAGGATATCGTTTTTATTGGGCCCTCTAGTCAACAAATTCGCGCTTTTGGTTTAAAACACAGCGCGAGGCAACTGGCGCAACAGAACGATGTGCCTCTGCTACCCGGCTCGAAACTGCTGGCGAACGCCGACGAAGCACAGCACAGCGCACAGCAAATTGGTTTCCCGGTTATGCTTAAATCCTCGGCTGGCGGCGGCGGCATCGGCATGCAAGTTTGCACTAGCCCACAAGAGCTGGAAAGTGCTTTCGATTCGGTAAAACGCCTCAGCGAAAATCATTTTTCCGATAGTTCGGTTTTTCTCGAAAAATATATCGAGCACGCCCGCCATATTGAGGTGCAGGTGTTTGGCGATGGCCGGGGCAAGGTGGTAGCCTTTGGCGAGCGCGATTGTTCTGCCCAGCGCCGCCACCAAAAAGTTATCGAAGAAACCCCCGCTGCCAATTTATCGGCAGACACTCGCCAACAGCTCGCCACAACCGCCGTTCGCCTTGCCGCGGCGGTGAACTATCGCAACGCTGGGACCGTGGAATTTATCTTCGACGACACCAGCAACAAATTTTATTTTTTGGAAGTGAATACTCGGCTGCAAGTGGAGCACGGCGTTACCGAGCGCGTGTTTAATGTCGACTTGGTAGAGTGGATGGTTAAGCAGGCCTACGGGAATTTAGGTGATATCGAGTCGTTGCGCGACACGCTTAGCCCCCGCGGTCATGCCATTCAGGCGCGTATCTATGCTGAAAATCCGGCCAAAGAGTTTCAGCCTGCGGCGGGTCTGCTCAATGTGGCAACGTTTCCGCCAAGCGATGGGGTTAATCTGCGCATCGATACCTGGGTTGAATCGGGCATTGAGGTGTCGGCGCTATTCGACCCCTTGCTGGCCAAAGTCATTGTGTGGTCGGACTCCCGGCAAAAGTCGATAAACAACTTATGCAGTGCTTTAGAGCAATGCAGCTTAAACGGGGTCGAAACCAATAAAAGTTATGTTAACCAAGTGCTGCAAACACCCGCCTTTGTTAGCGGTAGCTTACATACCCGCTACTTAAATAACTTCCGCGGCCGCTGGAATAATATCGATGTGATTAGCCCGGGCACAATGACCACGATACAAGACTTCCCCGGACGAGTCGGCTATTGGAATGTCGGTGTACCGCCTTCTGGCCCCTTCGACAATTATTCGTTTCAGCTGGCCAATAAAATACTTGGCAACCCGCGCCACGCTGCGGCTCTGGAAATAACGGTAGCCGGCCCCAGCCTTAAATTCTCCTGTGACACTCAGATTGCACTGTGCGGCGCCGAGGTCAACGCGAAATGTAATCAATCGACGCTGCCACTCAATACCGTAGTGGATATCCGCGCCGGCGATCTGCTAGAAATTGGCAAGGTCGGTGGTCGCGGTTGCCGGGTGTATTTGGCGGTTGCCGGCGGCTTGGATGTGCCGGACTATCTCGGCTCTAAGTCCACCTTTACCCTGGGCCAGTTTGGCGGTTTTAACGGGCGCGCCTTAAAAACCGGGGATGTATTGCATGTGGGCAAGCTGCCGACACAAGTCGTTTCAGAGGATGGCATGGCCGCGCCGCCCGAGATGGAAGCCCCGTGGATATTACATGCAATTTACGGCCCCCACGGAGCGCCAGACTTTTTTAGCGATAATTATATCGACACCTTCTTCACAAGCGACTGGGAAGTACACTACAACTCTAGCCGCACCGGTATCCGTTTAATTGGCCCCAAACCCGAATGGACGCGCGAATCGGGGGGCGAAGCGGGCATGCACCCCTCGAATATTCACGATAACGCCTACGCCGTGGGAGCGATCGACTTTACCGGCGATATGCCGGTGATTTTGGGGCCCGACGGCCCGAGCCTGGGCGGGTTTGTGTGTCCGGCAACCGTTATTAGCGCCGACCTGTGGAAACTGGGGCAACTCAAAGCCGGCGACCGGGTGCGCTTTGCCAGGGTCAGTCAAGCCGAAGCGGTTGGCTTGCTACAGCAGCAAAACGCCGCCGTAGCTAATTTAGGCGCAGTAGCAGCCGATACCGGGGCGCCGCAAAAAATGCGGCCAGCCAGCCCTGTACTCGCCACCATCGCAGAACCTAGCAACCCCGTTGCCGCAGTGTATCGCCACTCGGGCGACAGTAATATTTTAGTGGAATACGGCCCGCAAGTGCTCGACCTACGATTGCGCTTTCGCATTCACGCTTTGATGCAGTGGCTCGAGCAGCAAAACATCCCCGGCGTGTGCGAGCTGACACCCGGGATACGCTCGCTACAAGTGCATTTCGATCCGTTGCAGATAACTCAGCAATCGCTGCTCGATAAACTGTGCCAGGGAGAAAGCGCTCTGGGTGACTTGCAAAGCTATACCGTACCCTCGCGCATAGTACATCTGCCATTAAGTTGGAACGATAGCGCCTGCCAAGTGGCCGTTGAAAAATATATGCGCTCGGTGCGAAAAGAGGCGCCTTGGTGCCCGGATAACATTGAGTTTATTCGTCGCATCAACGGTCTTGAAAGCGTTGCACAAGTTAAAGATATTGTGTTTGCGGCCAATTATCTGGTGATGGGCTTGGGCGATGTTTATCTGGGAGCGCCAGTGGCCACTCCCCTAGACCCGCGCCATCGCCTAGTGACCACCAAGTACAATCCGGCACGCACTTGGACTGCGGAAAATTCCGTAGGCATTGGCGGCGCCTATTTGTGTGTTTACGGTATGGAGGGCCCGGGCGGCTATCAATTTGTCGGGCGAACACTGCAAATGTGGAATCGACACAAATCTACAGCAGATTTTAGCCAACCTTGGTTACTGCGGTTTTTCGATCAAATTAAATTTTTTGAGGTGAGTGAGGACGAACTGCAACATATTCGCCGCGAGTTTCCCAAAGGGCGCTATCGCATTGAAACTGAACACAGCGAAATTTCTTTGACCGAATACGAAACATTTTTACAGCGCAACCAAGCCTCCATAAACGCCTTTACTCAGCGGCGTGAACGCGCCTTCGCCAGCGAACTCGATCGCTGGATTAAAAGCGGTCAGATGAATTTTAGTGCGCAACCGGAAGTGCAAAATACGCCGGAAGAGCAGCCCCTGGCAACAAATCAATGCATTGTCGAAAGTTCGGTTGCCGGCAGCCTGTGGAAGTGGCAAGTAAAGCCGGGACAAAGCATTGCGCAGGGAGATTTAATTTGCGTCGTGGAATCGATGAAAATGGAAATTGAAGTGCACGCCCCCAACGCGGGGACAGTCACCAAATTACTGCGCCGAGAAGGCGATCAAATCAATGCCGGTCAAGCACTGGCCACTATAGCCCTCAGTATTAATTGATAAGGTAGCCCCTATGCTCGACATCAACCAATTAGATACCATCGATATGACCATTGCCGGCCTGAGCGAACACTATCGGGCCAAGGATTTTACCCCCAGAGAATTACTGTTGACGCTGCGCAAAACCATACAAGCTCACAGCGAAAATCCGGTGTTTATTTACCTGCTCAGCGAAGCGGAACTCGAGCCCTACTTCACCGCACTCGAGGCTAAAGATTCACAGCATTTGCCGCTCTACGGCATTCCCTTCGCCATTAAAGATAACATCGATTTAGCTGGAGTAAGCACCACCGCGGGTTGTCCCGATTTTGCCTACACCGCGCAACATCACGCTCACGTGGTGCAACAACTTATCGATGCCGGCGCAATACCGGTGGGCAAAACCAACCTGGATCAATTCGCCACCGGCTTAGTGGGCACCCGTTCGCCCTGGGGGCCCTGTCGCAATGCCCTCAATCAAAGCTATATTTCCGGTGGCTCCAGTTCCGGCTCGGCAGTGGCAGTGGCAAACAACTGGGTGAGTTTTGCCCTGGGCACCGACACCGCTGGGTCCGGACGGGTGCCGGCTTCGCTGAATAACCTGGTGGGCCTAAAACCCAGCTGCGGCTTGTTGAGTAATAGCGGCGTGGTTGCCGCTTGCAAAACGATCGACTGCGTCAGCCTCTTGTGTTTGACTGCCCACGACGCCAACACGGTGTTCGATGTGGCTGCGCACTACGATATACGCGACCCCTTTGCACGCAAAAACCCCTACGATAACGGTCCGCGCTATGGCTTGTCAGAAATCAAGTCTTGCAAAATCGGCGTGCCCGCAAATGCCGAGAGGGAATTTTTTGGCAATCGCGAGGCGGAGCAGCTTTTCGCCGCAGGCATCGAGCAACTGCGAGCTATTGGCGCCGATATTGTCGAAATCGATTTCTCCCCTTTCGCAGCGGCGGCGCGCCTACTTTACGAGGGCCCCTGGGTTGTAGAACGCTATTTAACCATGCAAACGCTGCTGCAAAAATCTCCCGATTCTATACTGCCGGTAATCCGCCGCATCGTCGAGGGTAGCGACGTCGCCCCTGCGGGCGAGGTATACCAGGCTATTTACCGACTCAATCAACTCAAGCAACTCGCCCTGGCCGAACTCGACAAGGTCGACTGCATTGTCACGCCCACCAATGGCACCGCCTATACCATTGAGGAGCTGTTAAACGATCCGATTCAACTCAACAGCAACTTGGGCTATTACACTAACTTTATGAACCTCCTGGATTTTTGCGCCATTTCCGTGCCCTCCGGTTTTTATGGCAGCGAGGTAGGTTTTGGCTTAACCCTATTCGCCGGGGCTTGCACAGACAAAATGCTGCTTTCTCTAGCGGGACAGTTGCAGCAATCCAACCAGCTAAGCCTGGGGGCTGGAAATTTAAAATACCCGCCACATGAAGCCTCGCCGCTTGCCGTTACCGACACAGTGGATGTCGCCGTTTGTGGCGCTCATTTACAAGGGTTTCCGCTCAATTGGCAACTCAGCGAGCGCGGCGCCAGTAAACTGTGCGCTACCACCACCGCCAAGGCCTATCGCTTGTACGCCCTGGCAGGGGGGCCGCCCTACCGACCGGGCCTGGTGCGAGATGAAACCAACGGTGAAAAAATACAATTGGAAGTTTGGCGCATACCCAAGGCCCTATTTGGCGGCTTTGTTGCAGAAATCCCCCAGCCCCTGGGCATTGCCACACTAGAGTTGGCAGACGGCAGCTGGGTTTGCGGGTTTAGCTGCGAGGCCTACGCAACCGACAACGCCAAGGACATTACGCATTTCGGTGGCTGGGCGAACTATATGCGCCGCGAATCTTGAGCTTGTAACCACAGGCTCGCCGCCGCTAATTTAAACACTGAGCGACCTCGATTAAGGGCTGTTGATGGTTGATAGCTGATGGTTGATAGCTGATTGTTAATAGCTGATGGCTGATGGCTGAAGTTTAACAGCACATTTCACAGTGCGCGGCGGTAAGGCAAAAGTCGCTCTAGTGCAGTCGCTCAGCACCGCTAGCTAAAGGCGGAACAGGCGCAGTGCATTGCGGGTGGTGTGTTCAATAATCTGTTCCGTGGTCAAGTTCTTCAGTTCCGCCAGGCAAGCTGCAATTTCCGGCAAATTCACCGGGGAGTTGCGCTCCCCCTGTTTGCCCCACAGCGGCATATCCGGGGCGTCGGTCTCCAATAACAATGCATCCAGAGGCAGTGAAGCGATTGCGGCGCGGGTTTTATTGGCCCGCGGGTAGGTAATACCGCCGCCAATCCCCAGCAGTAAACCGCGGTTAAACATTTGCTTGCCGAGTTCAAAGCTGCCGCTAAAAGCGTGCACCACACCGCCGCAGGGTGGCGGGAGCTCGTCGACGCTGCGCAGCAGTGCGCTGTGGGCCTTGCGATTGTGAATAATGACTGGCAGTTTGTATTGCTGTGCCAGGCTCAGGTGCCGCTCAAACCAAGTGACCTGCCGTTTCATGGGCAGCTCTATTAAGCTATCCAAACCGCTTTCTCCCACCGCCACGCACTTGTTATTGCTCAGGATGCCGCTTAGCTGCGCCAGTAATGCACGATCGCCGCCAGCGTCACTTGGAATCCACCAGGGGTGCAAGCCGGCCGCACAATACACCCCCGGCAACTCCCCACACAGCGCCAGGGCTTTGGACGTGTCGCCGGGTGTGACCCCGGGGATAATCAAGCGCCGAATATTGGCTTGCCGGCACTGCGACCACAGCGCCTCTCTGTCGTTATCAAATTCACTGAAATCGAAGTGGCAGTGACTGTCTATTAAAAAATTAGATACGGGCAACATCCACCGACACCTTTAACAAGGGCGATTCACCACCGCCAAAAATGACACCGCGCAGCGGGGTCACATCGTGATAATCTCGGCCCCAGGCAGTAATAATATGCTGCTCTCCCGCCATTTGATTGTTGGTAGGGTCGAATTCGAACCAGCCTTCGCCGGGGGAAAACACCGAAATCCACGCGTGAGAGGCATCGCTGCCCACCAGCTTTTCTTTGCCCGGCGGCGGCAACGTTTCAATGTAACCCGACACATACTTAGTGGCAAAGCCCAGCGCCCGCAAACAGCCAATCTGCAAGTGCGCAAAATCTTGGCAAACACCTTTGCGCTTACTCAGCACTTCGCTCAGTGGAGTGGCCACGGTGGTCGCTTCTGGCGAATATTCAAAATCTTCATAAATTCGCTGAGTTAAATCGCTTACCGCAGACAACAGGGGGCGATCATCGGCAAAGCTCGGCTGCGCATAATTTAGTAAAGCCGCGCTGGCCTTAATCATAGGCGAGTCAAATAAAAATTCCCGCGCTAGAAGAATATCTTGCTCAGTGGAATGGGCGAGCATTCGGCGCACCTCGGCACAGGTTAAACTCAAATCGAGGTTAGTCGCTATAGAGGGCGGATCCACTTCCACCTCGCTTTCCGATGTGATCACAAGCTTTTGATGGGGCTGCTGAATTTCAAAGTGATAGGCAATATTGCCAAAGTAATCATTGCGCTTGGAGGTGAATGTCGGGCTCGGAGAGACTGTCACAGAATTGCGTCGGCTGCTCTGCCGGGCAGAGTTTCTCGGTACCATGTGCGCCATATTGTAACAGTGGGACACTCGAGCCTGGTATTGGTATTCTGTAATGTGACGAATGCGATAGTGCACAGCGCTTCCCATATAAAACTAAAAATCTGCTTAGGACTTACTGGCACAGTGGCCGCTTTGTTTACAAATGCCCAATGCACCCCGTTTCCGGCGAAGCATAATCCTAAATTAATCATTTGAATCTACTGCGGACGCCCAATGAACTGAAATTAAAGCGTTTTTTCAATTTTTCGACTGCACCCGTAGGGTGACTACGAATTTGCCGAAAAAGTTAAAAAATTCTCTCTAATTTCAGCCCCTTGAGCGCCCTCGCTACGATCCAACTGATTTATTTAGGATAATAGGCGGGCGTCCCGTTTCACGCGACGCTTCCCCAACCCGGATATTGCACCCGCTGGCTTTAATTTTAACGGTTATTTGGCTGTTGTCACATACTTCTAGCAGTCTCGGCGAACTAACTGCTGTGCACCCATACGATGATCGAAGTACTTATCGCTAATAACGGTACTGATTTCTGCCAACACCTCTTTAACTTTTTTTAGAACCTCACGCAACTCTGGTCGGCTACCGTATTTTTCGCTGCAAAGCGTTTTCAAATTAATTAACTGAATCAGGGTTTGCCCCTGCAGCACTGCGCGCTCTTCGTGGCTCAACTCAAAATGACTGGTTTTCGACTTTGGCAGCTGGGTAATTTGATTTTTTAACTGCGTCATCTGATAAACCAGGGAGCGCGGGTTACTCGCGTCTAACATGACCAACTCTAAAATTTGCATTGGCCCCATGTGTGCCCGGTAACGGCGCCGGTAACTAATGAGCGCTTCCAGCGAAAGCAACAGGGTTTCAAACAAAATATTTTGCTCGCTTTCCGGCAGTACTTGAGTCAGCAGCTTGTTCAAAATATTCACCGTTTGCATGCCCCTTTCGATACGCCGGCCTATTTCCATAAATTGCCAGCCAATGCCGCGCAACATGCTTTCTTGAGCCAAGCCGGCAAGGGCCATTAAAGCGGTGACTAAGGGGTCTAGCGCCTCCTCCGGCGCGGCACTCAAGCCGCCTTCTTGCAAGGTATCGTCCAATGTTTGCAAGGTATCGCTGATATCGTTGATTACGCGCATCGTATCGGAAGATAGCAGTTCTTTCGATTCATCGGCACTGCGCAACATGGCCACTAAGTTTGAGCGTACGCTGCCCACCCGAGCGGCATCTTTTACCACCAGCATTAATTCTGGCTCCGGGTTTTCGAGCAAGCTGGAATCGCAATCGAGGAAGCCCGGCCGCGTGCCGGTCAACTCGGTGACCGCCTCTAACAGATAGCGGCGGCTTAACGGCGGCAGCGGAGCCTCACCGTTCAACATAATAAACACTGTGCGCAGCAATCGCAGCGAAGCCTCTGCGCGCTCGGCATAGCGGCCCATCCAAAACAGGTTTTCAACCACGCGACTGGGCAAGCTAATCAAAAGTAAATCGCTGGCCCTTACCGAATTCTGGGCCGCTGGCGGCATCACTTTTTCGGGTTC
The DNA here is from genome assembly GCA_019634095.1 of Cellvibrionaceae bacterium. Classification (GTDB taxonomy): domain Bacteria; phylum Pseudomonadota; class Gammaproteobacteria; order Pseudomonadales; family Cellvibrionaceae; genus JAHQVY01. The sequence goes on along the minus strand of JAHQVY010000127.1, from coordinate 26,734 downwards.
TGAGGCCACCACCCAGGTATCTTTACTTCGAGTACCGCCGTGGTTAGCCACTAAAAAATCGCCCTCTTCGGCACCCACTCGGGTTAAGCCCCCGGGCATTACGATATAAGAATTTTCGCCGGCCAGGGCAAAACTGCGCAATATAGCCGGACGCGGTTGCAAGCCCCCGCCGCTAAAGGTGGGGAGATGCCGCGACTCTAAACAGGGTTGAGCAACAAATTGTCGCGGCTGCTTTTTGATACTTTCCGCCAAATCGTGTTGCTGTTGGCTGGTGAGCTCGCCCGCCAAAATACTGCGCTGTTTACTAAAACGCTCCACCGGTTTTATCACCAGTTTATTGAGGTGAGACAGTACATACTTCAAATCGCCCGCATCACCACACCAATAGGTTTGCACCGAGGGCATGCGCAATTCTCGCCCCAACAAGGCTTTACTTATTTGCGGCAGGTAACGCAAAAACACGGGGCTCTCCAATGCACCCGTCCCCAGAGGGTTGGCAATAGCCACCCGACCGGCGCGCACCACTTCCAATAAACCGGGCACGCCGTGCTGCGAATCGCTGCGCAGCTCCACCGGGTCACACAACCAATCGTCCACGCCACGCAAAATCACGTCCACCCGGGTCAAGCCCTCCAGCGATTTCATCCACACAAAACCGCCACGCACCACCAGGTCGCTGCTCTGAACCAGAGAAAAGCCAAGGTAATTGGCAAGATAAGCGTGTTCAAAATAACTTTCTTCGTTGGCACCCGGCGTTAATACCACCACCCGAGGTACATCTTCTTGATCGGTGGCTAAGGAGCTTAATTTGGCCCTTACTCGGTGATAAAACCCCGCCAAGCGATGCACATGGCTATCGCGGAACAAGCTCGGCAGCACACGCGACATCACCGAGCGATTTTCCAGGGCATAGCCCATTCCCCCCGGGGACTGAGTGCGATCAGCGAGTACACACACCTGGCCATCCGCCAGCCGCAACATATCCACCCCGTGGAGAATCAACTGGTGTTGGCCGGGCCCTTGTGAACCCTGACAAGCCCGCAAGAAACCTTCATTGGCGAACAGTACATCGGGGGGAATAACCCCCAGGCGCACCAAATCCCGAGAGCCGTAAAGGTCTTTAAATAACAAGTTAAACAGCTCGGAACGCTCTACCAGGGAGGTTTCAATCGCTCCCCACTCCTCGCTGCCAATAAGCGAAGGGACTAAATCCAGCTCCCAAGTGCGGCTGCCATTTGCATCGTCGCTGAACAAATTAAAGGTGGCGCCGTCATCACGGAGTATGCGCAGCGCTTTCTGGTTGCGCTGCGCCATCGCCTCTGTGCCCAAGGCGCTGATACTGTCCAGCAAATAACGCCAGTGCGTCGCCACCTCTGCACCATTGCCGTACACTTCGTCGACGCAGGATTCAGGCCGCTTATAAACCAGCTTTTTCTCGGGTAGAGCGGTGATGTTTGGTTGCACTTCGAACTCTTTCTTTGGTTAGCAAAATGAACAAAAAACGATCAACAGGAGCGAGTAACTTAGCAGAATACCCCAACCGAGCGCATACTGCCACGCTTACGCTAGCTAATTGCAGCATGTCGGAGCGAAAATGCTAACCGGTTACAACTGGTCAGCAGGTGCCGCCTGCTTGGCAATAGGGTTTCGTGACAAAGCCGCCGGGGCTATGGCCTTCAAACGCCGTTGCTGGCCATGAGGCAATGCGAGAGGCTCAGCCAAAAAAGATACGACACACAGCACGGCAGCCATAAGCAACACCGTTAATTCCATATCCAAAAAACCACAGCAAAAATAGCGGCGTGAATCGGGGAACTAGTGCAGTGTCTCAAACTAACGTTATATAGAGAATACATGGGGCTCAAGTCGATTCAGGGAGATGCTAAATGGCTATTTCGCGGCGATAATACGCTGGCAAACGGCTTGTTCAAGGGCTTTAAGCCTACTTTTTTGGTGGCTGGCCAAGGCTCGACATGTCGTTGGTTTCAAGTTCGCCCAAAATAGGTTGTTGGTAGTATCCCATTGAACTCAATGCGGCCCCCATGGCATAAATATGATCGCTCATTAACCAAGGTTTGCGCTTTGTGGTGGGGTGATTGGACGTATAAACCAGTATGCGTCCGCGGCCCGCCACTAGAATTTCCTCCCGCCAATCTCCCAAAATATCGGCAACCGCCAACACTCGAGAGCTGTTGAGATCTTTTTTAGCTGTGTCTTTGGGCAAGTTGATGCGGTCAACAAGCTTACCCGATTCCAAATCGACAATATCGAGCAATTTTCCCTGGTTGTTTTCCGCCACCGTCCGCAAATGCCATTTTTTATTACTCTGCCCCCAATATGCGGCAAACGGGCTCAAGCTATCGAGTTTGTCGCGAGATAGGGCCGCGCCACGACTACTCCAAAGCCAAAACGCGCGTTGATCCGCCTCGCCGCTGAAGCACTCCAAACCCGGTGAAGATGCAAGGAAGTTGGCACAGACGCCCTCTTTGTGAATATGCCGCGTGTTGCCGTTATAGCGCCACAAAAACTCCCCGGTGCGAGCCCTGACCATACCCATACCACCGCCGTTGTGCCTGCGCTCTGCGCCGAAATACATTTCTAAGCCCGGCTCCTGTGGGATAAGATCCCCCAAATGGATATGATCGACATGGCCGCGATTAATAGACCACAGCGGCTGACCGTTGTCATCTAAAGCCACGGAGCCGATAATCACTTCATCTTTGCCATCGGCATCAATATCACCGCTGCGAATGGTATGCGCTCCCTGGCCCCACCACTGTTCTAAATCGGTATTCTTTTTTAGGTTTCTGCTATTCGCCGCATGCTGAGGCGGGGAGTTCTCCCAAGACCAGACCCGCGATAACCCCTGTTTCGCTCGGTAACGGTAAGCGTGCACCTTGTGTTTGCCATAGGTACCTCTCACCACAACCACATGAGGGTGAATACCATCGAGGTAGGCAATCGCCATCAAATTTCGCGAGTAGCGATTGTAGTCTTCGAAATCCTTAACCATGCCGCCATTAAACCCCGACCTATCCGGCCACGGAGCCTGCGACAAAATCGTGTTGCCGTCCGAGCCATCAATAATACTGAGAAACTCTTTGCCACGAGTCACCCGGCCCGAGCTATCGGTGAGCTGCTTTTTACTGGCGCCCTTTTCGCCAGATTTAACAATTAACTCCGAGCGACCATCGCCATCCAAATCGAAAATAAGGTAGGGCGAATACCAAATACCCGGCTCGATCGCCGCGCCCATATCGTAGGACCAAAGGTGCTTGCCGTTAATATCTACCGCTTGCAAGTAAAAAAGCCCCTCAACTTTGCGCCATAATCTAAAATAGGGATCAACCGTCACATCCGGTATGCGCACCACCAGATAATCGTCGCTACCCGAAATTAGTGACCCCACGGATATTGAACGCCCGAAAGCGCCGACTGGGTAGCTAAAATCCAACAGCCGGCTCTGCGCATTCGTCAAGTTTGCGCTGCTCACGCTGCAGCCCGTCACTTTGTCGCCGACCTTGCTCTCAACCAGCCAGCGATAACTGCCACACCCGCCCGACTTTAAACGGCGCAACCCTTGGTCGACAAAATTTGTCGCCTTAACAAGCGGGCTTGGCTGCAACTTGACTACTGCTCCGCCAGGAGTAATTCTATAAATATTAAAAGATGTATTTGGCGCATCGGATTTTAAAAAGCGCCAGCTGAGAAACATAGCGCAGCTGTCTGCATCGGTGTTGGACTCACGAGCAGCAACCGCCACCAGCTTCCGCGAATTACCCGGTGTTTCGCCTGCAATCGGGCAAGCGGGCACCGCATCGTCGGCAAAGGCCTCCGCAATAAAAATGCTAAGCACTACCAACAAACTGCGACAAATTCTACTCTCGCTATGGAGCACGTTTATTTTCACCTGTAAAAGATAGCGCCCAAAGGCGAGGTAACGTACACACCATGACCACGGCTCAGGTCTGAACATGCACCCGAGGATTAAAAACCAGCTGATTCGCACGGCAAATAATTTCGTGAACTTTTTCTGTGCCGAATTTCGCGATGCAATCGGCTCGCGCTTGCTGCCCCAAAGCGGCGAGTAATTGCCGATCGTTGTAAAGCGCCTCGATACCCGCTGCGAACTCTTCTGCTACCGGATTCTCTATGCGCAGCATATTGTGGCGATCCACACCATAGGACTTAATCCCACCCACATTGCTCGCCACCACCGCTAAACCGAGTGACATCGCTTCGATGGTGGAAATACTCATCCCCTCATGCGTACTCGCCAGCAAATAGACATCCATAGTTTTGCCAATCGCCATCCAATCTGACACGTAGCCCAGCAACTTCACATTATTGCCCAAGCCCAACTGATTAACTTTCGCCTCTATTTCGGCGCGCTGCTCACCTTCTCCGGCAATATGCAACTCGACCTCAATGCCCTTTTTTAATAGCAAGCTAATCGACTCTATCGCTTGCAGGTAATTTTTTTGCTTATTTAAACGGCCAACACACAATATTTTAAGCGGTGACGCATTTAAACGCGGAGCACGCTCTGCGGTCTCGCCAACAAAATGCAATGGCGCGTACACCCACAACCGAGATTCCTTTTCAGCCAAAATACGTCTGTAAGCATTTTGAGTTTCTTCATCGTCGTAAAGGCACACATCAATACGCCTGGAAAGCCCTTTTAATAAGTGAAAATATATCTTCTTTGAAAAACGGGTATTGTGAGCAAAGGTAATCACGCGTGCTCGAGGATACAAAGCGGTGATAATTAGGCCAATTAAATTCGCCTGAATCAACGATAACATAACAAACTTATATTTGTGCTTTAATAAGCTAAACAGCACATAGATAAATGCACGCGCCATGGATACCACAGTCAAACGTTGACTGCCAGAGCAAATATGTATATTACAATCGAACCCACGCTGCTTAATCTCATCCAAAAGCGGGCCAGAACCGCGGTGTATTGCCACTAAATCCAATTGCACGCCGTCAAAAAAACCCGAATCGAGTAAAGACAAAACGCCGCGCTCTGCTCCACCGGAGTTAAAGGAATTTATCAAGTAAATTGCGCGCTGTTTGTTGGCGCTTGCAGCACTGTGGGACAATATTTTTTTGGCGCGAGCATCATAACTATAAGCATTTTCAAAACATTCCCGCGCTCTATCACTAACCTGCTGCGCAAGGCCATCTGCCACAGCATCCAATGCTGCCCGTACACCATCAGCCAAGGTTTCACCTCGCTCCAGATAATAGAGAAAACCATCGCGTTTATCGTGCAAAATTTCTGTAATTGCAGAAATATTCGGCGCTACCACCAAGCACCCCGCAGACATATACTCGAAAACTTTTAGTGGGCTTAAATACCGCGCATTTTTACTGCCGCCAGAGGTTGTAGCATTTTGCGAATACGGCGCTACAGCAATATAAGAATTTGCTAAGTACTGGTACACTTCCGCATTGTTACAGTTCAGCATCACTTTCAGGTTTTGCGGCGGGTCTGCCAGAATTTCATCCAAATAGGTGCTGCTGCGAACCATGGCTAAGAACTCAAGCTCCGGGTGGCTGCGGCAGAATGCTACAAATTCATCAAAACCCTTGCCGGGATAACTCGAACCGCAATAGCAAATGTAGCGACGTTGAGAAATTTTGGGGGACGCCTGCATTTGACTGCGCGCCGAACAGGTATTTAAAGACAAACGTGCCTGGTTCACGCCATAGATCGCCTTGAAATCTTCAATAAGAGCTTTGTTAATTGTTGCGATCTGCATTTTTCCATAACAAATGGCACGGCGGTATAACCAGCGCTTATAGCGCGATCCTGGATACTCTAAATTATGAGCTTCATATTGAAACCGTTTAAAGCCAAGCAGATAAAACAACACCAACGCTTCTCTGCTTCGAGTATAAATAAGATCATAATTTCCATACTCTAGATCACGCAATTTTTTATACACCGCCAGCAGCGTTTTCCACCAACTTTTAGGGTTGATAAGCGCCGTTTCCATCATCAAATGGTCACCAGGGGAAACACCCGTGGTTTGGGTAAATTCCTGTTTTAATTGTGAGCTACTGGGCCGCTCCACAGCATGGGCGAGAAACGTTACCTGGGTGACGCCGGTTTGACTTACCAAAGCTGCAACAGTATTGTGGGACTGAACCATATTGGCCTCACCGCTTCCCCAAAAACCATTCGTAATATATAGAACCTTCATAAACCTCTCCATATCTCCCGGTTTCGTTATTACACTTTAATTGCAGGAAATCGGCGACCGATAATTAACCTGATATGCTCAAGCAGTCGGCGTCGCAACCACAAACCGTCGCTGGAAATAATACTTTTCGGTAACAGTAGTAACAACGCAACAGCAGTGCTAGAAAACACCGCAGAGACAATAAATAATTTCAAAATCGCTGGCGTATCAGCCAGAATCAGCTCCATGCCTAACAATATCATAGCGACGATGAAGGCGAGCAGCGAACCAGCCCGCGATACACCAAGGTAATCGAAAAAGCTGATCGACATAGTACGAGCATAAAGCACGGCATAGTTGACGCAGTGCATCGCGGCGGTAAACGTTACGGCAATGGCAATACCATGCGCCTCGTACTGCACGCCGATACTCAGCGAGATAATTAACATCACAGAATAAACTGTTAGATACCGAGCAATGGCAGATTCACGATTTGCCGCTTTGAGTGCCGCATGAAAAATGCCAGAGCAAACCATAAATGGTACCCCTAGCATTAATATTGACATCACCCCTACCACCTTATGCCATTGGTCCCCCAATACAACCAGAACGATCGCTTCAGACTCCAAGTATAAAAACACCGTAATTGGTAGCAGAAGCAATAGTGTGAGATTAAGGGTTTTTAACATAGCCACCCTAACCCTAGCCGGTTTGTCTTGGATATCGGCAAGTACAGGGAACAAAATTCGAACCACCGTTTTGGAGAATATAAATAGCGGATACTCCCTTAATTGTACTGCGCGCGTATAAATTCCGACTGCAGCTAAACCGAGAAACTTACCTATTAGTATCTGATCGATAAATTGATTAAAATTACTCACCAAAGAAATATAATAATAGGATTTTAACGCGGACTTTATTTTGTAAAAACTCTCTTTGTGGTATCTCACCGCAAACTTCTGCTGCAAAATACAGTAGAGACGTATCGCACAAATCAATTCACCCACTAACAACCCAATCACCAGGGCCATAAAATCAAAACCTAAAACCGCCAAAAACAAAGAAACGGCTAGATTAACTAAGGTGGAATATAAGGTTTGGCTGCGTTCGACATCTACCACTCTATGGGCTCTGGAAAGCAAACCGATAGCAACACTGCCAAAGCCGTGAATCAATAAAAATATCGGGGTTAAGTAAAATAAGTAAGCCAGCTCTGTATTTCCGAAAAACGCGGCCAAGGGCTTAGCCATCGAAACAAAAAACAGTGATGCAAACACCGAGAAAACCAACGAAGTAAAAGCAACGGTGTTAATATCAGCCACACTCATGTCTTTTCTTTGCACTAAAATATTCGTAACAATATTTTTATAAAACGTGTAACACACATTTAACGCTAGAGCAAATATCGCAAAGACACCAAAATCCTCCGGTGTTAGTAGTCTGGCCATCGCAATAAGCACACAGAAACGAGCCGCTTTGCCAGCTAGAACTAAAAACCCGACGGAGCCAACTTGTTTCAATGAGCGCTCACTCATTGTTTTGTTTCGCCGTTTTACACTCACTAAGCGACAGGCCTCCTATTTCCTTAAAAAACGGGGACAATGCGTTAACAATAAACCTGGACACCCACCGCGTTTAGTTTTAGGCGTAGCCATAACCGTAATAATCCATATTGGTATAGGCACGCGCTTTATTGATATCAATCTTATTCATCACCACGCCAGCAATATCAATGTTACAAGACTTAAGTTCCCGAAACCCGTGCTGCACAATTTTTGAGGGTGTCTGAAACGCAGCGACAACATAAATAACATGCGTAGCACAGGCAGCGACGATTTTCGCATCACTAACACCGCAAATTGGAGGACAGTCGACGATAATATGATCATAATCCTGTTGCAGAATTTCGAATAATTTTTTCAATTTTTCAACTGAAAGCATTTCCACGCGACTGTGCGGAACCTGGTCCTTTTTAGGGCCCCGCGTTGTTGCATAACTTCCAGCAGACAGAAATTGATAAAACGGTGAAGCATCGGAAACAATACACTCTGCGACGCCACGCTCTTTGCTTAGCACATTAACCAAACCGTGACTACCTGGCTCTATTGAAAGTGATCGAGAAAGCGTTTCACGTCGTATATCGCAATCGATAAGCAATACCTTTTCAACCTGACCGCAAGCGGCGGCAAGATTCATGGCGACGGTGCTTTTTCCCTCATGAGATATGGAAGACGTTATAATAGTTATCTTTTTTTCAACATCCAGATCAACCAATTGTAAACTAGTTCGCAACGAACGCACGGCTTCGGAAAATATATTCCCAGGTTCCACGTTATAGCCATTGTAGGCCATCTTACTTCTTTTAGTTTTAACATTCGGCAAATACCCCAATATTTCGCTATCGAGCGTCAACCTCACATCGTCTGGATGCTTCATGCTGGGATCACGGGCTCCCCTAACAACAAAATAGAGCACAAACATAAACATAGAAATGACAAAAGCTAATACAGTATTTTTCTCAATATTAGGGCTTGCCGGGTGAGGGTTGACAAAGGCTTTACCGACAATCTTAATTTGATCGCCCACAAAACCCAGAGATAGTACGATACTATTGGTTTGCTCAATAAAACTGCGGTACATTTCTTGATTGATATCGACGTTTTGCTCTAAGGTCGCCAACGTTGAAACTTTGCGATCAATCGTTAAAAACTGCGCATTCAGCTGACTAAGCTCTCGGCGAATGCTCCGTATTGAGGTGTCCGCTAAAGCGATTTCTCTATCGAGACCACCCGACGATACGGCAATGCGCGTACGGATTTGCTGCAATGTTTCTTCATAGCGAATTTGATCTTCAAGAATATTGGGGTGCTCATCCTGATAGATCTTTTTGTTCGCATTCAACGACGTTGAAACTTTCGATAACTCCATAACTAAAAACTCAAGTGTTGCGTCATCGGTAAGCGATGCAATACTCAGTATACTGTCTACCGCAATATCATCGGCATTAATTGTAGACAACTGATTTTTCAACGCCACCAGCCGAACTCGCTTTTCCTCCTCGGCCGCAAGAGCCTCGCGTAAGCGCTGGACATCTGCATCGTTAAGCTCGGTATTCTTTTGGCTGGAATAAACCCGCTGCGACTCTCTAAAGGCATATAGTTCCGCTTCTGATTGCTCCAAAATGGTCTTTAGCCTAGTCACCTCCTGCCTTCTCCATGAAGTAACCCTTTCTCTCTCGGTTTGAAATTCTCTTAATTTGAGCTTAATAAATTCTTGCGCATAAAAATCGGCTAGATCCCTAGCGGCTTCGGGATTACGACACAATGCTTGAATTGATATTAAATCCGTATTGCGCACCGGTTCGATAACAATATGCTTTTCCGGATCAAACTCAAAGCCACCTTTGGTACCCGGTTCGGCATACTGCTCCAGGTGACAAGAAATATTTTTTGCGCCCGGGTATACTTGCTCAAACATATCTCGAGAAAGCAACAGTTCGTATTGAGTGTTGAGATAAGCCTTGGTAGTAGCGATACCGCCATCGGGCCGATCTTTATTCACCAGTGAACTGTCTGCACTTATCGCACCGCTAATCGATAAGGTCACATCGGACCCATACTTCCTTGGACTGTAATCCATACGAAAATAAGCGCCGACTGTTATAATCGTCACAATAGTTAAGATTTTCCACTTATTAAATAAGGCATTGCGAAGCCCATTGACGAATAGGTCAATGGGTAGTGCTTCTGTAGGTGGTTGACTCTTTTCCACTAAAATTTCCCTCGCCTCTAACTAGTTCAGCAATGGCACTAAAAGGAGGCTTTGCCAGCTATATTGGCTCAAACATATTCAACCTGGCTATGTCTAAGCATTCATTAAATATATAGAAATGACCGTAAATTCGTTAATATAGGTAGCAGATTAGCTACTCCGTACTAATATATCTCGCCTGCTCAAACCAAGCACGCAAATCGAAGCAATGGCGGTTAAATATATAAGCATTGTGGTTGTTCCGTTGGCCATCATAGTCGGCACAAACAAGCAATATACCGCCAAAGGAACAAATAACCAGGCTCGCTGATGCTTCGGTTGAATTTTCAAAATAAGCACCAAAACTGGCATAAAAAATAATACAACGCCGACAATTCCATATTCAATAAAAAAATCCAAATACCAATTGTGCGTATAATGTGCCAGGCCGTCTGCCAAGTAAAAGGTTTGCATATGATCATCTAATTTTTTGGCACCAACACCGAACCAAAGATTAGATTGAAAAATTTCTATTCCGTTAGCCAATAAGTTGCTACGATGTAAGTTAGACTCCCACGACGCTCGTGCTTCATCTAAATAATGTGTAACCGACACCTCGCCTTTTATAGATACCAGATAAACTACAAAACCTGAAATTAAGCATAAAACTTGAATCGCAATTAGAGTTAAAGACTGAAAGAAACCCGATACTTGCAGGCGCAGCAACGGAACAATTGTCACGATAGTTAACACAGATGCTAAAATTCCCTTTCTTTCGAGCGATAGCACCAAAAAGGTTGCGCTAGCTATAAATACAATCAACGCCCGCCAAGAAAAACGCTGGAACATCCATAATGAAACCACTAAAAACGTGATCCCAAAAATATATTTGGCATCGCCCATAAACTTATAACGAATATATATTCCCTCATAGGCATGTATAGCTACCACATAGAACGCCGCCAATGCCATAGATAAAACGAAATATCTTAGCTGGGATGAATTCAAGGTACTAAATACGGAAGCAAATAATGGTATCCAGAATAGAACAATTACCCATTGAATAAATTCGTAAATTCCCGTGGTATTATCTGTAAATATGGCACTAAATAACAGATAAGCCAAAAACGGTAAAAAAGGTAAGAAACATTTAATTGCCCAGCTCGTCGCTCGAGGATTAAGCAAAGGAAATAGACATATTAATGTCGCTAAATATAGATCAGAGATACGAATTTTGACGATTATTGGATTTATTCTTAGATCGAGCAATGCGATAGGCAAAAAACACAATACAAGGTATGGGTAACCAAGTACCAGCCAATTAGAAAAATTCCGTCGCTCTGTCGATAACACCATCACTATACTGGTTCCTTATGCTTTAATCTCTCCTATGGGTAATCAGAATCTATGCGTCAGCACTGGATACTGTTTTTTGATTAAATCGAGAGTGTAAGTACAAATCAACATATTCATTTAACATTCTATCCAAGGTGAAACGGTACTTATATTTCGACTTACTTTCTTTGCCGTGCAGCGAAATAAGCTCGGGTTGCTTCACATAACGACTAAGAGCCTCATAGAACTTTCTATCATCCTGGGAGGGTATCAGGTATCCGTTTTTATCTTCATCGATTAAAGAATAAACACCTCCAACATCGGTTGCAATAATAGGTAATCCTACCGACATCGCTTCGATAATTGTTCGTGGCAACCCCTCCCAATGACTAGAAAGGATATAAACATCGGCATCGTCGAGCGCCTTGGAAAAATCTTTGACTACGTCGTAAAAAATTACAACACCCGGCGGTAACGGGCTAAATAACTGTTTGATTCGGCCTTCATTTTTGCCATCGCCGTAAATATGTAATTGAAAATTTGGATAGTTATCGTAAAGTTTAATAATAGCTTTAGCTAGCGTATCGTAATCTTTTTGGTCTTCGAAACGTGCAGCGGTTTTAAAAATAACTGGCGATGGCTGGCTCGCAGCTGGTTTTTCATCTGCTTCTGGCATCGGTTCAGGCATTCCATTCTCAATAGTAACTAACTTACTGCTGCTTACACCTAAATTCCGATATTGCTCAGTATCAAAATCGCAGACCCCGATAATTTTCCCCGGTAAGAATGATAGAATTTTCTCCAGTTTTCGGTATTTACCGTGACTCGGGTTAAATTTTGATTCGTAAAACGGGATACCATGGGGCACATAGTAACTCTTTCGCAGAGTTACGAAGCTGGCGATTCTGCCAAGAGCACCAATTTTTGCGGTATGCCATGAACAAACAGTTGGGCGGAATAGACATATTGTCCAGATTAATTGCAGCAAACTGATAAAATCTTTAAATGGATTAAGATCCCGCTCCAAGAAATTGAGCTTATAGACTTTGTAACCACATAGCTCTAAATAATCTGTTACCGGACCGCTTCTGCCGATAACATAGGCCACCTGCACGCCCTCTTTTCTAAAACGATCGCCCACTTGTACTACATGTTTAAAAGACCCAGACGCAATGGTATCTGGTCGTGTCATCCCGATTAATACTTTCACGATATTTCCTCATAAAGTTGAATATACCTTTTCGCCACTAAATTAATATCAAATACATCTGCCACTTTTCTACTTGATTCCTTTTTTGCTTTGTTTCTTGCCGTACAATGTAATTCAATAGCCGCTTGAATTGCTGCAGCTATATCTTTCGCCGACTCACTTTTAGCAATATATCCATTCACACCCACCTCGATGGCTTCGCTACAGCCGCTGACATTTGTAGATACCAGGATCTTACCTAAAAAAAGCGCCTCGAGAAGCGAATTAGAGAAGCCCTCCGATTGCGATGCATTAACAAAAATATCCCAATTGTTAATGCTTGCTAATACATTATCTACTCTTCCATATACTGTAATCTGTTGCTCAAGACCAAAGTCGCTAATACGGCCTTTTACATAGCCTAACTCGTCACCATCTCCGACAATATGCAAATGAACTGATGAATCCTTTAAACAGACCATCGCATCCACTAAAAGATGAACACGTTTTATTCTTTCCACTCTACCGTGGTAAAAAAGATTAATTCTATCTGAGTTAACAGCTGGTCTTTCAGCGATCTCACAGCTTGCTAACTCGTTGACATCGATGCCATTGGGAATTCGAATAATATTTTTGAAACCCGCCGTTTCCAAATTACGGGCGATCACTTGGGAGATTGCAACCACATAAGGTTGTCTCTTCAAAACAAAGCGAAACAATAACGGCCCAAAAAAGAATTTACGTTTTAAACATAGAAAATCCATATCTTGCTCAGAATTGCCGATTTTAATTAAGACCGGTTTTTTTACAAGTAGACCTAGGAAGCAACCAACAAACCCTCCAAACTTACCTTGATGGCAATGAACGAGATCGTAAGAATGGCGATGTATTACTCCCCAAATAACGACCCGAAAAAACCAGTAACTCGAAAATATAAACCAACGCCCTAGTAAGTCTGGCGCTTTTCCGGTATAGATTCTTGAAATCGGTAAATCATCATCAAAGCGTGCTGCATTTTTCTGCAAAGAAGTTATTAAGCGGATATTAATGCCGTGGCGCACCAAAGCCTTAGACAGCCGCCAACACTGCTTTTCGGCACCCCCGTACACATCCGGCATATACTGACAAGTTAACATTAAGACATTCATAACAGACTACCGCGCCTAACCCTAAGCAAATTATGTTCAGCAATTAGCAACGCTGCTATATCTATAGCCAAAATCGTAACCATGTTTACGTAGCTCATACCTAAGGGGAGCCCTAATTACTTTGATGATTAGCAACACCTTTTCATGCGAGCATTGTTTTAAAGTGATGGCTGCAATACAAAAAACTACAAATAAATATAGATACAAAATGACTACACAACCAAGACACTAAAAAAGTGATGCGTATTTTTTACTGCAATTCTTAAACCAATACTATTTGAATAGCTACTTAAACAAAGATATAGAATATTCGCTTGCCAACAAGTAAATTTTGGCGAAATTTATTAATGAGCTTTTACTCAGTTAAAATTTCTTAACTTAATAACGCCTTGCCTTACAACGACTTTTCGATAAACTGGTAAAATTTGTCGCAACGGCGGTTTATCGGCGCTAAAAAAAAGCAAAAATATTCCTTAAACCAAATTGAGACCTAAGCACCAACGCTGCAGAATAAAAGTAACCGGCAGACTTCCAATAAAACTATTGCGAACACCCAGGTGTGAAAGAGAATAAAACCTGAGTATTTGCATAGATCACCCTAGCCTTCACTTTGTGGGCTTTAGATGCACACCCAGTTTTGTTTCTTTGCGGTGTTGTTCCGACTTCACTTAAATGGCTATGCTGCGTTGACAGGCCTTGGCAAGAACCAGAACTGAGGCACTCCTAACACCTAAATCTCAAACGCTTTGGGTATATACTCGAATCAATGCGTTTCCGCGCCCCTTTACACCGTGTTACCAACAGAGCTTGGTTAAATTTGGTAGCAAAATCACCTGTTGTCATCGTGTTGAAAGACAGCCTGTTTTCGGCTGGCACAGCAAGGGCAAAATATAGTGTAACGAGAGCCTCGTTTTTTGCAACCACAGCACGAGCCCGATACGCTAATAATTAACCTACCGTCGCATAAATTTTCGGCCAGAACTGCTTCGCGACTTATATAACTGCATTTATAGCTACAGCGCCTAGCTACAGCATCTAGTTACAGCGCCGTATTCGATTGTTTCGACTTAGCTAAGAGTGACTTAGGGTCCAAAATCGAAAACTCTATGCGAAGTTTTACGGTTGATTCAGCCCTCTAGTGAAATGTTGGAGCGCGCTAAATCAGTATTTGGCGCAACTAATATTTCATCAATCTCTGCCATACTTTTATTGGTTTTAAGCCAATTGGTCGCATGATCAAATTCTATTTTTTGGCCGGTCCGATACGAGTAGGTGGCCATTAGTGCCGGTATAGCTTCTTCGAAGCCGGCTTGTATTCCACAGCTGGTCGTACCGCCATGGCGTATGCAGCTCAACCATTCCCACATATGCAAGTGAGTCGAGTCGAGCCTTTTACCATTGCGGTAGGTATAGAGAAGGCCTTTATCGGCAAAATACTTTGCCGTAGGTGAGGTGTAGCCATCCACTCTTTTACTACCTGGGTTGTAGGCATATAAAGGCACCTCCGGATCTACTTGACCGCTCTCGAGCCAATCTTTATAACGTGTAGAATTTGCGTCAGCTTTAACAATCAGGCGCTTACCCAATTCCATGGTGCCATCGTGACCCATAATCAGTGTTTCGCGACTATATTGGTTGCCCAATGTAGCCGAGTAGACAAAGGCCATGCCCTGCTCTTTTCCCGGCTGTTGCGAGGCGCCCGACTCAAATTTAGGAAACTCCAGTAGAGCTTGAAACACATCGGGTACTTCCCGGCCATCACGATGCGTGTAGATGCCACCAGAAGCAATTACCGATGACGGAATCCCCAGGCCAACCACGCAATTAATGCGGTCATAATCATGAGTCAACAAATCTCCCGAGATACCAGAACCATAAGCCCACCATTTACGCCAGCGAAAAAATCGCTCTTTATCAAAGGCAATTTTTTCATTGTTGGGGCCGAGAAACTGCTCCCAATCGATAGTCTGTGGGTTCGCCTCTGAATGAATAGGATATTGCCAAGCACCGTTATCGCTATTGCGATTAGTATTCGCCTGAATTAACGAAATATGACCCAGTACATTTTTGCGAATAACATCTTGGGCTGTAAGAAAGCTCTGTGTTTGGCGATGCTGATGCCCCACCTGTAACACCTTGCCCGAGCGTTTTTCAGATTCAGCAAGCTTATAGAGCTCCGTAAAATTATGTGCCAAGGGCTTTTCAACATATACGTGCTTGCCGGCATTTAGGGCGGCCGTTGCCATGGGTGCGTGCCAGTGGTCGGGCGTGGCAATCACCACGGCATCTATATCTGGGCTATCGATAAGTTCTAGATAGTGTCGATAACGTTTGGGGCTATTTTTGCCTTTGTTTTTGTCAGAGGTCGTACCGGCTTCTATAGCCATTTGCGCATTCACCTCAAACACGTCACACACGCCGCGTATCTCGACATTGAGAGATGCCTGACCTAGAAAATGCTCTAATCGTGTATCGCCGCGTGTGCGAGCAGATTCTTCCATTTCATCGATCCAGCTCTGATGGGCAAACCCCAAAGCGCGCATTAGCTGCTTACCGCGAATACCGTAGCCAACAATACCCAAGCGAATCGGCTCCCCATCCAGCGGGCCTGCTAGGGGTGGTGTAGAGGCCTCAATATTCAGATTGTTGCTTCGATTATCCGCGTTGTTTTCGTACATCTGTTTGGCGGCGGCGCTTATTCCCAACCCCGCCACTACCGGTACCCCCACGAGCCCCTTTAAGACAGCTCGTCTAGATGCGGCACTGCCAGCGGCTGGTTTTTCAGTATCATCTTTACTCATAGGAGTGCCCCCCTAGCATAGCTGCGTCCTTTTTTTTCTTTGATTTCATCGATGCAAAAAGTCCATCGAGGCCAAGACTTTTACTGGTGCAGAATTCCTTTAAAACCCATAGCGCACCAATCTCTATAAGTGTTTTATTAACAATAAGATAACTTCCTTCAACGGGTACGCCCAGTAAATTGCCAAACGGCGGGTAGGCAAGGTAATACAGCGACAACAACATCATGCCGAATACCGCTGCCCAGCGCACGGCGCAACCCAAAATCAGTGCCAGCCCGATGAGAGCCAATCCACCCATGTTAAAAATGTCAACAAACACCATGAGACCGCTCTGGTTACCAAGAGCTACAAAAAACTTAGAAAACGGCCCTTGTGAGGCAATAAGATATCCTTGGGCAGACCAGCCCGGATTAAGTAGTTTTACCAAAACTTCGTAGAGAAAATGCCACCCGACGAGCATGCGTAAGCACACCAGTGAAAATAGTTGCATACGGGTGTATTGAATAGTTTCCATATAAAAAGCTCCTTGATTTTATCAGCCTGATGTTTTGCTGAGATGCTGCAGGTTCCGCTGCGCTCAATTAACACTATATATAAAGTGAAGTCTTTGCGTTTTAAACAATAGTGCTGACGAAGTAAACCGCTAATACAGCCTTATATAGCTGCCTTAGTCGAATTCTTTCGAAGAATAATACTCTTTAATTTTCTTTTTCCGCGCTCGAGTGTCGCTTGAGCGTGACTTACACCACTGTAGAAAATGTACTTGGAATAATTTGCATCATAGTCGGCTTTTTCTCGCTTATATACGTATTGGCTACGCGTATTGCCTTTACCATGCCATACCACAGAGCCCGGTTTGAATTCCGAGTCATTAAATGTTTCACTCAAAGCTTGGAACTTAATACGATCGCTCATTTCTTGATAGAGGACGTATAGATATTCTTGATCGAGGGCGGTATAAACCCCTTGATCTGTATGATCGATAGCTGCCCCTGCTTTAATTTTCGTTTGAATAAAATCGCAGTAGCGTTGCACAAACTCAAGGCCATATGGACTGGGTTTAATACCAATAACACCACTGTTAAATTTGTAAGCGTGCTCCGTACCCAGGGGCCCTACAATTCGCGATTGTTCTCTTAAGAGCACTGCTAAGTCATGCTGCTCTAGAAGGGAAAAAAGCTGAGTGAGCGGTCGCTTTACAATGACATCAGAGTCGAGATAGATCGTCGGCTCTCTATATTTGTGCAAGACATGTTGCAGCGGAATGGTTCTAGCACAGCACATAACTCCCTTCCAAGTCTCGGGTGAGACCGGATATTCGCGATGTTCAACAATTATATTACCGTGCCACTGGTTCAGCTCAGCGTCGATCTCCTTTGGTGCATTCACCAAGTAAAGATAAAAGCGCTGTTCGGGAGCATGCTTCCAACATGATTTAATAAGGTAGGTTCCTTCTCGACGAAGGTAGGTATAATCCACCGCTGTGACTATCATATAACACTCCATAAACCGCAAAGAAGTTGACATCCGCAGTCACTTAATAGCACTGAAAAAAAGCAAGGCACAAATTTATGCGTCAAAAACTGCCAAACAC
Source organism: Cellvibrionaceae bacterium (assembly GCA_019634095.1). Taxonomy (GTDB): domain Bacteria; phylum Pseudomonadota; class Gammaproteobacteria; order Pseudomonadales; family Cellvibrionaceae; genus JAHQVY01. Next base: position 8,723 of record JAHQVY010000127.1, on the reverse strand, counting down.
ATTCCAGCGGTCATCGCAGACCGAATCAAGCAGTGAATGAATAAAACGACAGCTCAAAAGAATCGACTTAAAATTACATCGAGCGACTTTAGCCTTTATTTTGCAACACAACACGCTAAGAAGACGCTACAAGAAAAGTTAGTGTGAAGTCAATCCTTCGCGTGGAATCGCAAAGAAATAGTAGCATGCGTTAAATATTTCTTTCAAGACTCATACCCATAAAAAGCATTAATAAAAAACAACCTACTGACATAAAATATATAGCGTGTTCCATACAGTCAAACACGCGGTAAAAAGTAGAATTCACTGTGGTGGTTTACTTTACTAACCTATTTACTAATCACAAACTTAAAAGGCATATCCTCTGCTTCAATCCACCGATTTCACGACTCTAAGTTCAAGCCTCTAAGTTCAAGCCTATTGGCAATAGTCATACATACAAGCCTACTCGCCATCCGCATCGCTGCGGGTGGCGGTTTTAAGCTGGAGCGATAGTTTATTCAGACAGGGCTTGTGCGGACAAAAATAAAGCGTGCAAAGCACTTGAGCATCTCACTGGTGAAGGTGTCGAGATTGAATACTCAGCCGCGATAGTGCTAACAGCTATTTACTGTCATATTTATGCTATTACAACGCTTCATTCAAGAATAGCCGGCGCGAAAATCCACCAGCAACGCTCAATACCAGAGCATGCGCGCAACTAAATTGGGCATCCCGGCCAAAAGATGCTTAAAAAAGCTATCTTGTCGCAGCATGTATTGCAATAAGAAAGAAGGTTGCTTAATAAATCGATCTTTTATTAGAATCTTCTTAAAAAGGATTTCTGCAGCATTCATTTTTACTTTCATTACAGCTTCAGGCGATTCTAGGGTTTTAATATACGCATTAACCAGCTCGAAAAAAATACGCATGTAATCATCTATTTGTTTTTTATTTTTAAAGGTGGTCTTACTGGCGGACATTTCAACGAATTCGGTGAGCTTTAGGTCACACCAATCCTGGTTATTTAACATATTTTTTATGTGAGGTACCGCAACTCTTGAAAAGTCTTTGACCAATATGCCCCGTTTCGCTTTACTCACCCCTCCGGCATGGGTCCTGTATTGGAACAAGTATTCGCACGTGCACGCGAAGTCACCAAATTTTGATAAACGTATCAGAAATTCAAAATCTTCCGCATAACCAGATGCCTTGGAATAGCTTAGGCCATTGTCGATTAGGACTTGCCGCCTATACATTAGTGACGGATGGCAAAAAGGCACGGAATATAACAGCATGAAACGCAGTTCGGCGTCGCTAGTTGGCACATAGGCTTTGCGTAATACCTTGTCATTTTCGTCCATTAAGTAATAGCTGCAGCCCAGCGCAATACAGTTGCTATGCGCCTCCATGTAGTTAAATTGACGCTCGAGACGCCGCGGTAGACAGCAATCATCGGCATCCATTCTGGCAACATACTTACCACGGGCTTTGGCGATACCTACATTTAAAGATACAGCGACACCCTGAGGCACAGAGTGTGCAATAACGATTAAGCGTGGATCTGAATAAGAGGCGATGATTTGCGCAGTGCTATCGCTGCTGCCATCGTTTACGATAATAATTTCGAAATTATCAAAGCTCTGTCTTAACACGCTATCCAGAGCCATTCTCAGGTAGCGTTCGCCGTCTTTGACCGGCATAACGACAGAAATGGCAGGCTTATTTGTATTTGGCACTTTTTAACTCCAAAGCTAAATCTATTTTGATTTATCGCGATGATAAAAGAAGCGTTCCACGCAGGTTATTTAAACTATTTGGCGTGACCTTTGCAAACTAAAGAAATGATGAACGGGTTTAGTTTGCCAAGGCCAACTGAACAAAATACCCGTAACCTGTATTGGCGCACTTTCGACATCAAACGGCAGAAGTCTTGTTGTTTACGGGCATAGACATAAGTTAGCGCTTGATCACCCATTACTGCCATTACTCATTATTGCTACTTTTCGCATAAAAAAATTCAACATTAATGCGTAATTTTTTCGCTTAGATATTACCAACTATACCCGTAGTGTTTGAAATTTGGGTGTTAGGAGCGCGTCATTTTTTGCTTTTAGCAAGGCGGTACTCACAGGGATGTGAGGTATTAGGGCAACGCAGAATAGCCATTCTATTTAAAGCGGAGCTAAACTGCTAAAAGCAAAAATGGGCGTGCTAATAAGGACTAATTTCATTCGCTACGGGCATAGATTAGCCACTTAAGGTAAAAATAATGAAATGGCGACAGCTATAAAATACCCCATTTTGTTACTCTGTAGGCACCAGAGCGAACAAGTACTAAAACAAATAGGCAACGGAGCGAAACCGATAGGCTTAACGGCCTGAAGGTATCGGGCCGACCAAGGTTTAGGCTAACTAAGCAAGCTACTTTTTGCACTAAGCGTTTTTGCTTTGCCTTAGTATATACAGCGATTCCAGCTTGCCGAATATTGCCAAAAAAATTTGCGGGCCGCGAACCTAACTCTTAAATGTTAATGGTATATTAATGCTTTAAATTAACGGGTATTTTTTTCATAATAACTGCGTCTACTAGCAATCACAATATACAATTTACCCTGTGGTTGTATTTAAGTTATGATCTATACCCAAAGCATTTGAGATTTAGGTGTTAGGAGCGCGCCAATTAAGGTTCTTTGCAAGGCGGTACTCACAGGGATGTGAGGTATTAGAGCAACGCAGAATAGCCATTCTATTTAAGGCGGAGCAACACCGCCAAGGGCACTTAGGGGCGTACTCATGAGGCCTAAATCTCAAGTGTTTTGGGTATAGCCTAAAAGAGTGATGACACGAGCAAAGCAGATTTTATTTCCTATGCCCAAATTTACCATGCTAAGAAATGGTTTGTGACTTCATTTTGCTTAATCACTGGCCTTAATAGGTCGCCAGAAAACCCCTCAGTCTTGGCGGGGCTATTACTGGCAGAAGAGGTATGCAAATTTAGGGTTTAGTTAACTAAAAAAATCTTCAAGCCCGGAAAATTAAGAGAGATACTTTAGCAGGGAGATAGTAATGGAGCTTAATTACCAATTAGTCAAACAAAGCGAAAGTTTCACTTTCGACATTTGCATTATGGGTGCCGGAGCAGCAGGCATAATCTGCGCCAGCGAGTTGCGGCAAAAATTACCCGAACTTAAGATATGCTTGATTGATTCCGGTGATTTTTCTATCAAGAACCCGCACAACCATTCTTTAAGAAAACTTGAATTCTCCGACCTTGAAATAAAAAAGAATTCGCGCGAGTTTACATTGGGAGGCGCTACGAATACTTGGGGCGGGGTTACCGCCAGCTTCGAAGAATTTGAAACTCAGGGTAGACCTTTCTTAGAGCGAAGCGATTGGGTTATACCAATAGATAAATTGAAAACGTTTTATAAAACAGCGATAGAAAAGTACGCGTTTATAAATACCCTAGAGAGCCACAAATCTGAGCACCCCATGTTCAGTCACTTTACGCGACGCCCATTTAAAGCCTATTCCGATGCCATCAACTATGCAAAATATCTGCGCAACGATATAAACTTGATCTACAATGCGCATATTACCGGGCTTCACTCTGCACCTATGCGGCATTGCGTGTCACATATAGAAATTGAGAATATTGAATCGCGGGTCATCTCGAAAGTGTATGCAAGCCGCTTTATTCTTGCGCTTGGCACTATCGAAACCATCAAGCTATTGTTGAATGCCCAGCAGAAGCAAACGTTTGTAGTAAAAAACGAACTTAAGTGGTTGGGGCGTTATTTTATGAACCATCCCAAAGGGGACTACGGCAGCATTGAATTCCACAAGTATGAAGAGGTGAACGAATTCGTTGGTATGGGACAGCATGGACTATACCAATATACGGGTATTAGCTTACCCTTGGAAAAACAACGTAACCTAGAGCTTCTCAACAGCTACATTAGACTTGAACCGGTATACTCGTGGCGCAATGATTACTTAGTGGCCCAATTCATTAATTTTCTACTGGAAAATAAATGGGTTAAGAAATTATTTTTTAGAATATATAAAAATAAGAAAATTAATATGCTCGATTACAGCGAGACTGGTGACAGCGATCAGGGTCAAAACCTTCGTAAACATAGCCTAATGAAATCGCTAAAGTTTTTATCTCTTTATCTTTGGCATAGGCTTAGTAACACTAAACCGAAAATCACAACATATAAGCTTAGAAACTTTCTCGAAATGGAGCCGCGCTACAATAACCGTGTAACCCTTTCTGAAAAGCAAGATAAATTTGGTAATCAGCAAGCCAAAATCCAGTGTAGCTTAAGTGAGCGCGATAAAAATTCAGTCATTGAATTGCATCGAGCACTCCGCCGATATTTAGAAGAGAATAAGCTTGGCGTATTATATTCCCAGCTCGACCAGGAAAGTCAGTGGCCCATTGCGGATGACGCCAGCCACCATATCGGCGGCACAATTATGGGGGCTAGCGCCGACGACTCTTTTGTCGATCAAAACCTGCGTGTGCATAGCCAGGAAAATTTATACATTTGCAGCAGCTCGGTATTCCCCACCTCTGGCAGCCATAATCCCACCTTTACAATCGCTGCGCTCGCTTGCCTATTGGCAGAGCATATCGCCGAAGACCTAAACAGCGGCACTGCAGCAGCAAGCCAGAACGACCATAAAAACCCCAGTTTTAACAGTCAAACCCGACGTGGAGAAAATGTAGCGGCACAGGAAGAGCAGCCCAGTGAGCTTGTCTCACACTAGGCCCTACACTGAGCTAGTCGCAGTCATTTATCGCTTGCGTTAACTGAGGTATATACCCAAAACGCTTGAGATTTAGGCCTCATGAGCACGCCCCTAAGTGCCCTTGGCGGCGTTGCTCCGCCTTAAATAGAATGGCTATTGTGCGTTGTCGCGCCTTGCCAAGAACAAAAATTGACGCACTCCTAACACCTAAATCTCAAGTGTTTTGGGTATATAAAAGTAGGGCGCAAAATTTCAGCGCCTGTGCGCTCGACATGGCTAAAGGTGCTTCAGCTCAAAATTGCCCCAAAGCGCTTGCCGGGCGGCGCAAATCGAGGGTACAGGGGTACTCACCAGGCGACTCCTCCGCTGGCGGCGCCATCGGTCGCGCCTGCAGTTGTTGCGTAATTTCACGCAGCGCATTGGAAACCGGCCGCGGTGTATACGGCCCTGGGGAATGGCCCATTTGCTCGAAACGGTTGACGCGGCGCGATTCAGCGGCAAAAGCATTCACCGGGAAGTCATCGTAACTGCGACCCCCGGGGTGAGACACATGATAAGTGCAGCCACCAAGAGAACGGCCATTCCAGGTGTCAATCAAGTCAAACACCAACGGAGTATGCACCCCCATGGTTGGGTGCAAAGCCGAAGGCGGCGCCCAGGCGCGATAGCGCACACCGCCGACATACTCGCCCTCGCGGGGGGTTTTGTGCAATGGCACACGGCGACCATTGCAAGCCAGTACATAGCGGCGATCGGTAAGGCCAGTAAGTCGCACCTGAAGGCGCTCCACCGAAGAATCTACATAGCGCGAGGTGCCGAAGGCACCGACTTCTTCTCCCAGAACATGCCAGGGTTCTATGGCCCAACGCAGCTCTAGTTCAATGTCATCCAATTTCACTCGGCCGTAATGGGGAAAGCGAAACTCTTCGAAAGGCAATAGCCATTCATCTTTAAACTGAAACCCAGCTTGATTAATATCTCGCACCACCTCTTTCATATCTTGCCAAATAAAATAGGGCAGCATAAATTTATCATGCAGCGAGGTTCCCCAGCGAACCAAAGGTTTGTAGTAAGGTTGTTGCCAAAAACGCGCCACCAATGTGCGAATTAATAAACACTGCACCAGGGACATGCGACTGTGAGGCGGCATTTCAAATCCACGAAACTCCAAGATACCTTGACGACCGCTGGGTGAATCGGGAGAGTACAATTTGTCGATACAAAATTCGGCGCGATGAGTATTGCCGGTAATGTCGATTAGCAAGTTTCGCATAATACGATCAATTAGCCAGGGCTGACTCACCTCACCTTGCGGCATTTGCGCAAAGGCAATTTCCATTTCATAGAGCAGTTCATCGCGCCCCTCGTCTATGCGGGGGGCTTGGCTGGTCGGCCCAATAAATGCGCCGGAAAATAGATAAGACAAAGCGGGATGGTGCTGCCAGTAGGTGACCAAACTGCGCAGCAGATCCGGCCGGCGCAGCAGCGGGCTGTCGGCGGGCGTTGGCCCGCCCAAGGTTACATGGTTACCACCCCCCGTCCCCGTATGACGACCGTCTTGCATGAATTTTTCGGCGGACAGACGCGACTCCCTTGCCGCGGCATAAAGCGTTTCTGTAATGCTTTTAAGCTCCTGCCAATTGTTAGATGGATGAACATTAACTTCGATAACCCCTGGGTCCGGTGTCACCAGCAATTTGTGCAAACGGTCATCCCGCGGTGGCTCGTAACCCTCAATCACGACTGGCGTACTCACCTGGCCCGCAGCTTCTTCTATGGTGGCAATTAATTGTACATAAGATTCCAAACTGTATATGGGCGGCATAAACAAATGTAGCCGACCCTCACGGGGTTCGATGCAAATAGCGGTGCGAACCACTTCCGACCACTCGCGAATTTGCATCGCCCGCTTGATTTTTTCTTCGCGCTCTGCGGCAGGTAATTCTTGATAGCGCTCGCGCAAAACTTGTTCGTTAAACGTGGCGTCGGTTTGCAGACTCGGCGCAACGGGTTGCGGCGGAAAATGCATAGCCTCGCGCTTGCGCAGTGGTTGGCGCGAGCTAAACGGATCTTGTTCAAACGTAATTTCCCGCTCTAACTCTTCGTACTGTGGTAACTCTGCCAGGGGCAATCGCAATCCCAAGGGCGAATCCCCCGGAGATAAAATAAGCCGTTCACGCTTAAACTGCCATTGACTGCTGCGCCAAGTCTGGTCACTGCTCCAGGCGATGGGAACCACATATCCCGTGGGTTTAGCCAATCCCTCCTGCTCTAACATCATTCGGGCAATACGGCGGCGATCCATATCGTCCCCCGCCTTCGCCGCCATTAAATCGAGATTTTTCGGCAACCTCTGCTCCTCTAAAATATAGTGAGCAGCATCTTCATAGGCCGGGTGAATATATTTCTCGTCGAGCCCGAGCAGAGCCACTAGACGTTGTGAAAAACGTGAGGCAAGCCCAATGTCAGCAGAGTAACTTTTATCAACCCTTGCCAGTAATTTGGTGTTTTCCCACAGCGCTTCGCCGTCTTTGCGCCAATACAAACCCAGCGCCCAGCGCGGCAGTTCCTCGCCGGGATACCACTTGCCCTGACCGTAATGTAATAAACCCTTAGGGTCAAAATGTTCACGCAAGCGCAGCAAGAGATCTTTTGCCAACTGCAGTTTTTGCTCGCCTAACGCAGCTGTATTCCACTGCGCCGATTCCATATCGTCAATCGAAACAAAAGTCGGCTCTCCGCCCATGGTCAGCCGCACATCGTTGGCCTGTAGGTCGCGATCGAGCTTTTCACCTAAGGTGTTAATTTCCAGCCATTGCGCTTCGGTATAGGGCTTAGTTACACGCGGGTCTTCGTGAATCCGGGTAACCTCATTACTGTGTTCAAAGCTCACTTCGCACTCGTCGGTGTAGCCGGTAATCGGCGCGGCAGACACCGGGTTAGGCGTGCACGCCAGGGGAATATGCCCCTCGGTAGCAAAAAGCCCCGAGGTGGGGTCCAGGCCCACCCAACCGGCGCCGGGTAGATAGACTTCGCACCAGGCATGCAAATCGGTAAAATCCTGTTCGGCGCCCGAGGGCCCGTCTAAAGATTTCTCATCGGGTTTAAGCTGTACCAAGTAGCCCGAGGCGAAGCGAGTAGCTAAGCCCAAATTCCGCAACACCTGCACCAATAACCACGAACTATCTCGACAAGAACCGGAGCCGATTTTCAGCGTTTCCTCGGGCGTTTGAATACCCGGCTGCATACGGATATTGTAACTAATTTTTTTTTCAATTAACTGGTTAACCGCCACCAAGAAGTCATTGGTATCTATCTCCTTGTCCAATATACAATCTTTTATTTCTTTTAGCAGCGCGGAAAATAGAGGGCCCTCTATGGTCTTTTCCAAATACAAGGTCAATTCTTTTTTTGTCTGATCTTCATAATCAAAGGGGAATTGCTGGGCATAGTCTTCTAAAAAGAAATCAAAGGGATTGATTACCGTCATATCGGCAATCACCTCAACCTCAACCGAAAATTGTGTCGCCTTTTCTGGAAACACCAGCCGTGCCATGTAATTACCAAAGGCATCTTGCTGCCAATTGATAAAATGGGTTGTCGGTTTAATCTTCAGGCTATAACTGACTATCGGGGTACGCGAGTGCGGCGCAGGGCGCAAACGTACCACATGCGGAGAAAGATTAACCCGGCGGTCGAAGGTATAATGGGTATTGTGGTGTATTGCAACTCGTATGGCCACGCTTACTCCCGTCTAATAAAATAGAAAATTAATGTGTTGATAACTATACCCAAAAACACACAGCCTATTTAACACTATAATCTTTCGCGGCTGCAGCCGGAACATTTTATACTTCGGGAAACCACGCCTGCGAAATATGTGTATGTATGTCGGCAAGCTCCAACTGCAAGTTATTAAGATAGTCGCGCAAATTTTCGTTGAGAACGTCATAGTCCACGTCATCGAATATATTGTTTTGCAT